>DASQBT010000220.1:0-9101 GCA_035635075.1 Thiobacillaceae bacterium
AAAAGATTCTTAAGCTCAAGGGCAAGATCAAGTCCGCGCTGTTTTATCCTGCGGCAGTGTTGGTGGTGGCCTTCGTCGTTACCGCCGTCATCATGCTTTTTGTCATTCCTGCGTTCAAGGAGTTGTTCAGCAGCTTTGGTGCGGATCTGCCGGCGCCCACATTGTTAATAATGGCGATTTCCGATTTCTTCGTCAAATGGTGGTGGGCCATATTTGGCATCCTGATCGGCGGAATCATCGCATTGTTCAGGGCCTGGAAGCGATCAAAGCGAATCCAGGCATTTGTAGACAGATCGCTGCTGCGCTTGCCCATCTTCGGCGTGGTGATAGAAAAAGCCACCATTGCGCGCTGGACCCGGACCCTGTCCACCATGTTTGCCGCCGGCGTACCCCTGGTGGACGCCCTGGACTCGGTGGCCGGCGCGTCCGGCAACTATGTCTATGAAGAGGCAACCTATCGCATCAAGGGGGACGTGGCGACCGGTACAGCATTGACCATGGCCATGCAAAGCACAGGAAAGTTCCCCAACATGGTGATGCAGATGACTGCAATCGGTGAGGAATCCGGCTCGCTGGATTCGATGTTGAGCAAGGTGGCAGATTTTTATGAGCAGGAAGTGGATGACGCGGTGGATGCCCTGTCCAGCCTGATCGAGCCCTTGATCATGGTGGTGCTGGGAGTGCTGATCGGCGGCATGGTGATCGCGATGTACCTGCCAATCTTCAAGATGGGTCAAGCCGTAGGGTGATCGAGCTCCTGCGCTCCGAGCCGGCGATTTTCGCCGGCTTGATGTTTGTTCTGGGCCTGCTGGTTGGCAGCTTTCTCAACGTGGTGATACACCGGCTGCCCAAGATGCTGGAGGCCGACTGGCAGTATCAGTGCGCTGAATTGCGCGGCGACGCGGCTGTCATGCCCGCAGCCTACAATCTGTGGATACCGCGTTCCGCCTGCCCTAGTTGCGGCCACGCCATCTCCGCGCTGGAGAATATTCCCATTATTAGCTGGCTGGCGCTGCGAGGCCGCTGCCGTTCCTGCGGATCGGCCATTGGCGTGCGTTACCCGGCAGTGGAACTGATGGCTGCCCTGCTGGCTGTGGCAGTTGCATGGAAATATGGTCCCAGCATGGCGCTGGTCGGCAGTCTGGTGTTCCTGTGGGCGCTCCTGGCACTGGCATTCATCGATCTGGATACGACCTTGCTCCCGGACGCGCTGACCTTGCCCCTGGTTTGGCTGGGGCTGCTGTTCAATTTGTTCGGCACCTTCACCACGCTGCAGTCCGCGGTCATCGGGGCCATGGCGGGCTATATCAGCCTTTGGCTGGTTTACTGGTCGTTCAAGCTGCTCACCGGCAAGGAGGGCATGGGATACGGCGACTTCAAGCTGCTTGCCGCCATCGGCGCTTGGTTGGGCTGGGAGCTGTTGCCGGTCACCATTTTGCTGTCTTCCCTGGTAGGCGCCCTGGCCGGACTGTTGATGATCGCTTTGGTGCGCCACGACCGCCGCATTCCCATTCCCTTTGGCCCCTACTTGGCGGGCGGCGGCATGGTAGCGTTGTTCTTTGGCGCCGACCTGATCCGAGCCTATCTGGCGAGAGTCTGATGCTGGTTGTCGGCCTGACCGGCGGAATCGGGTCCGGTAAGTCAACGGTCGCCGAATTGTTTGCGCGATTGAGTGTCCCGATTATTGACACTGATCAAATTGCGCGCGATCTGACCCAAGGCGGAGGCCAGGCCATGCCGCTTATCCGGGCGAAGTTCGGCCCGGATTATCTAAGTCCTGAAGGAGGGCTTAACCGCCCCCTGATGCGCCGGGCGGTGTTTGGCGACACGGCCTTAAGAGCCAAGCTGGAAGCCATTTTGCACCCCCTGATCCGGAACCAAGTCATGGCAAAGCTGGATTCATTGGCCGCGCCCTATGCCTTGGTGGTCATCCCACTGCTGGTGGAGAAGGGGGGCTACGCTGACCTGCTTGACCGGGTGCTCATAGTGGACTGCAGCGTGGATCTGCAGATCGCGCGCACGATGGCGCGCAGCAAGCTCAGCCGGGAAGAAGTACAGCGCATCTTGCAGGTCCAGGCGAGCCGGCAGGCCCGCCTGGACCATGCGGATGACGTGATCGCAAATGAGGGGGAGCGTGCGGAACTGGAGGCAAAAATTCAGGGCCTGCATGAAAAATATTCTTCATTGGCAGATAAGAAACCTTGATTTGGGGTGGTATTTATGGAGAATCAGCGTCGCTGCCGCAATAAAGGCGGGCATCAGGCGGACGCGCTTTGAACCCTGCTTTCTGCGGGAGGACCACTGGGGCCGCCCATAAGCATGATTCGCTACGAATATCCCTTAAACGAACGCATCCGCATATTGCTAAGGCTTGAAGATCTTTTCGATAAGCTGGACTGGTATGTGGCGCGCAGCCATGGGCTGAACCATCATGCGGCGCTGCTGACCCTTTTTGAAATCGGTGAGGTGGCGGCGCGCTCCGATCTGAAATCGGAAATATTGCAGGAACTTGAACGACAGCGTACCGCGCTGGCCGCCCTGGCTGGCAACCCGGGGGTGGCAGCCGCCAAGCTGGAGGCGGTGCTGGCAGACATCGAACAGGTTTATGCCGGCATACATGCCATTCCGGGCAAAGTTGGCCATCATATCAAGGAAGATGAGTGGCTGATGGCGATCAAGCAACGGGCGGTGATTCCCGGTGGTCTGTGCGAATTTGATCTGCCTAGTTATCACCGCTGGCTGCATCTTCCGGCTCAGGTCCGGCGCGAATATCTCCAAGCCTGGCTGGCTCCCATGCGGCCGGTTCGGGCGGGGGTGGGCATTATTCTGAAACTCTTGCGGGAGGGCAGTGATCCCCAGCGACAGGCCGTACAGGGCGGCTTGTTTCAGTTGATGATGGACGGGCGTCACGCGCAGATGGTACGGGTTGGCCTTGCGGATAACTATCCCTGCGTGCCGGAAATTTCTGCCAACAAATACGCGCTCAATATCCGCTTTGTGCGCTGCATGCCGGGCCAGCCCAAGGTGTACGCCGATCCGCTGGATTTCGAGCTGACATTTTGCAGCCTATGAAACCGGCAACCCAACCCAGAACAAAAGTGCCTTGTCCAAGCTGCGGCCGCTTGCAGATTTACAGCACAGACAATCCGTTCCGGCCGTTTTGCAGCGAGCGCTGCAAAATGATTGACCTAGGTCAGTGGGCCAATGAGGCTTATCGGATGCCGGTGGACGAAGGAAAGCCTGACCCCGAGTCATCAGTGCCAGACTAGGGGCAACGCTGGCTTCACGCCTGCAAAATGAGCGTTAGCAGGCCCTAGCTGCGTATCGAAACCTTAACTCCCGCTGCTGTCCCCAGCAAGAGAATATCGGCAGGGCGGCGCGCAAACAGCCCATTGGTGACCACCCCGGCAAGCTGGTTGATTGCCGTCTCCAGCGCAACCGGGTCCAGAATGCTCAGACCCGAGGCATCCAGAATCACGTTTCCGTTATCGGTGGTGAAGCCCTCGCGCAATTTCGGCTGGCCGCCCAGTTTTACCAGTTCGCGTGCCACATAGCCTCTGGCCATGGGTATCACTTCCACAGGCAAGGGAAATTTGCCCAATACGCCAACCAGCTTCGACTGATCCGCCACGCAGATAAACTGCCGGGCGCAGGCGGCTACGATCTTCTCCCGGGTCAGCGCGCCCCCGCCACCCTTGATCATGTGGAAGTGCTCAGTGATTTCGTCGGCGCCGTCGACATAGATATCCATGCCATCCACGCTGTTCAGATCATAAACGGCTATGCCATGGTTCCTGAGCCGCTGGGCGGTTGCGTCGGAACTGGCTACGGCGCCATCAATGCGCTTTTTGATTCTGGCCAGTTCGTCGATGAAATTGTTGGCGGTTGAGCCGGTGCCCACGCCGATGATGCCGCCCCTGACGTAATCGATGGCGGCCCTCGCCGCCGCTTGCTTCATTTCGTCTTGTGTCATCTCGCTTGCCTTTTCTCTCGTCAACCTGCAAAGATAGCGGGATTCCCGGTTTTTCTCAAACTCCTATAACAACATGACAAAGCCTGTTGATGATTATCTCGAACGCATACTGACCGCCCGAGTCTACGACGTGGCGATTGAATCCCCCTTGGAACTGGCGAGCAACCTGTCACGCCGTGTCGATAACCAGGTCTGGCTCAAGCGCGAGGATTTGCAGCCGGTGTTTTCCTTCAAGCTGCGCGGGGCGTACAACAAGATGGCCGGCCTGACGCCCGCCCAGCTAAAGCGTGGTGTCGTTGCGGCATCGGCGGGTAACCATGCGCAGGGGGTGGCGCTGGCGGCGCAGAAGCTAGGGGTGGCCGCGACCATCGTCATGCCCGCAACCACGCCCCAGATCAAAATCGACGCCGTGGCGGCGCGCGGGGCGGAGGTAGTGCTGCATGGGGATTCCTATTCGGACGCCTATGAACATGCGCGCATCATCTCGCGCGAACGCAACGCCAGCTTCGTTCATCCGTATGACGATCCAGCCGTAATTGCCGGGCAGGGCACGATTGCCATGGAAATGCTCAGGCAGCATAGCGGACCCATTCATTCAGTCTACGTGCCGGTGGGCGGCGGCGGCTTGATCGCCGGCATCGCGGTTTATATCAAGCGCCTGCGTCCCGAAATCCGGATCGTCGGGGTGGAGCCGGAAGATGCCGATGCCATGGCCCGTTCACTGTGCCGCGATGAACGGGTCAAGCTCGCCAATGTCGGGATATTTGCCGATGGCGTGGCGGTCAAGCAAGTCGGGCGGGAAACCTTTCGTCTCGCCAAGTTGTACGTGGACGAAATCATCCGGGTGGACAACGACGCGGTGTGTGCCGCCATCAAGGATGTGTTCGAGGACACCCGCTCGATCCTGGAACCGGCTGGCGCGTTGTCGGTGGCCGGACTCAAGGCTGCGGTGGCGGGCGATCGGCTCAAGGGAAAGAATCTGGTGGCGATCGCCAGTGGCGCCAACATGAACTTCGACCGCCTGCGCCACATTGCGGAGCGAGCTGAACTGGGCGAGCGTCGGGAGGCAGTGCTGGCCGTGACGATTCCCGAAAGGCCTGGCAGCTTCCGCGCCTTTTGTTCATTGCTCGGGGCGCGCAGCATTACCGAATTCAATTATCGCTATGCCGATCCGGCAGTGGCCCATGTGTTTGTCGGCCTGCAGATACATGGCCGCGACGAGGCCGATAAGCTGATTGCCCTGTTGCAGCAGCATGGCCTGGAAGCGCGCGACCTGACCGACAATGAAATGGCCAAACTGCATATACGCCATCTGGTGGGCGGACGGGCGCCGCGCGCCATCAACGAGCTGGTCTACCGGTTCGAATTTCCGGAACGGCCCGGCGCCCTGATGAATTTTCTCAACAGCATGAGCCGGGACTGGAATATTAGTTTGTTTCATTACCGGAATCATGGAACCGATTACGGCAGGGTGCTGGTAGGTATTCAGGTCCCGGAAAAGGAAAAGCCGAGCTTCCGGAAATTTCTGGAGAAACTCGGCTATCGCTACTGGGACGAATCCCGCAATCCAGCCTATAAACTGTTTCTGGCCGGATAGCGGTAGGCTGGCCAGGAACCTGTTTCTTTGCCGCAGCGCAGGTCTTGATCGCGACGCGCTGGAGCTCGATCTCTCGTCCGCTGCGCGCGTCTTTGTCAACCTGAATTTCCCTGCTCGCATCGAACACATTGGATCTTTCCCGAGCGTTCAGCCACACGCCCTCGTCGCTAAACCAGCTCAGCCTGTCGAGCGCCTGTCTCGCCGGAAATGATCGAGCAGCCCTTGCAGTGATTCATTAGCAGCGGAGCGCCAGATGGCCCATGATAAGCTTTGAAGCTATGAACCGGCATCTCTTGTTTTGGTTTCTTACGAGCCTACTCACAGCGATAAGCGGTCACGCAATTGCAGGTAACGATGATGCCTTTCTGCGCGCCAGACAGGCCTATTATGCCCAGGACGCCAAGGAGTTCGAGCGCCAGGCGGCACGAGTGGACAAGAGCTACGCGCTCTATCCCTACCTGCAATACTGGCGCATCAGCCGGGATATCAAGAGCGCAGGCGATGCCGCCGTAGCTGAGTTTCTGGCCAGCCAACCCGGTACCTGGCTGGCAGAAAGACTGCGCGCAGATTGGCTTAAAGATCTCGGCCGGCGTGAGATGTGGCCAGCTTATCTTCCGGAATACGCTCGCCTTGCCAGCCCCGATATGACGCATCAGTGCTACGCCCGTCGCGCACAGCTCGCCGCCGGCGATCTGAGCCACTTGCGCGAAGCGATTAGCCTCTGGTTCACCGGCAGCGATCTGCCGTCGGCCTGCAAC
Organism: Thiobacillaceae bacterium; assembly: GCA_035635075.1. Lineage (GTDB taxonomy): Bacteria > Pseudomonadota > Gammaproteobacteria > Burkholderiales > Thiobacillaceae > DASQBT01. The sequence goes on from DASQBT010000220.1 coordinate 6,329, forward strand.
CCGTTATTCTCGCGTCTTATTTCCCTTGGCTATCTTCGCCAGGAGGACATCTGGCGGCGCCTGCGATTGACCCTGTTGGCGGGTAATCCCGGCGTGGCCAAATCCGTGATAACGGCCCTGCCACCGGAACTCAGGCCTGACTCTGCGACAATTGACAGAGCAAGCCGGGACCCGGAGACCTTGCTTGAAAGCGGCAGGCTGGACCTGACACGCCGAGCAGATCGCGAAGTCATGCTGTATGCGCTGGACCTGCTGGCCAAGCTTGATCCGGACCAGGCCGCGAAGCTGCTCGATGGGATGGATGCGCGTTTACCCGAATTGGACCGGCACACTGCGTGGGGCCTGGTGGCTGTTCGCGCTGCGTGGCTGCACCATGCCAAGGCCTTGAATTGGTTTCAGCGGGCCGGCACCCTGGCTGTCTCGGATGGCCAGCGCGAGTGGTGGGTGAGGGCTGCACTTCGGGCCGGCCAGTGGCGCCAAGTGTTTGAGGTGATCGGCAGCATGGGCGAGGCGCAACAACAAGCGGTGTGGCGCTATTGGAAAGCCCGGGCGCTGAAGAATCTTGGCCAGACCTATGCCGCTAATGCTTTGCTGGGACCCTTGTCCAGTGAATTTAACTATTATGGGCAGCTTGCAGCGGAAGAACTGGGACCGGCGGCGGGCAATCCCGTGGCCAATATCCGGGTTTCGGGCGAAGAAATCAAGAGCTTGGCCAAAGATCCGGCTATCGTCCGGGCACTGGCACTTTATCATCTGGGACTGCGCGCAGAGGCCACGGAGGAGTGGAAGTGGGCGATACGCAATGATGATGACCGCCATCTCCTGGCGGCGGCCGAATTGGCCCGGCAGCAGGAGTGGTTTGACCGTGCGATCAGTACGGCGGAAAAGACCCGTGAGCAACATAGTTCCGACCTGCGTTTCCTGGCCCCGTTTCGCGAGCAGGCCTCGGCCTATGCGCGAAAATATCAGCTGGATGAGGCTTGGATCTATGGCGTGATGCGCCAGGAAAGCCGCTTTGCACTGGAAGCCAGGTCAGGAACCGGAGCCATGGGCCTGATGCAACTGATGCCCGACACGGCGCGCTGGATTGCCCGCAAGCTGGGGCTTTCCCACTTCAAAGCCTATGATGCGCATGACCCGGATACCAATATCAAATTCGGCGCCTACTACCTGCGTACTCTGATGGATGCGATGGACAACCAGGCGGTGTTAGCCACCGCTGCGTATAATGCGGGCCCTCGCCGGGCGCAGCGCTGGCGTGATGAACGGGCCATGGAGGGGGCAATCTATATTGAATCCATTCCGTTCAATGAAACCCGCGAGTATGTGAAGAAGGTTATGAGCAACGCCATGTTCTATGCGGTCCGCTTTGGCCAGCCCTCGTCCCTGCTGAAGGACCGGCTGGGGGCCATTCCGGCGCTTGCGCAGCCGGTTCCACTTGCCATCACTCCGGACGACAAGAGTCCTGCCCAGCACGACGAGTCAGGCGGGGGTTAGAATCTTTCTTCATTTTGGATTTGAATAAGCGGCGTATGAACATACAGACCATTTGTGTGCTGGGGGGATCGGGTTTTGTCGGTCGCGCGCTGGTGAGCCGGCTGGCGGCAAGGGGCAAACAGGTAAGAGTGCTAAGCCGAAAGCGCGAGCGCTCCAAGGAACTGATCCTGCTGCCGACGGTTGAGGTGGTGGAAGCGAACATCCACGATGATCGGGAACTGGTGCGCCACTTCCACGGCGCGGATGCGGTCATCAACCTGGTGGGCATCCTGCATGAAGAACCCCAAGGCAAGGGGAATGCCCAGGCAGCGCGGCGCGGGAATTTTCAGCAATGCCACGTTGAATTGCCGAGAAAGATTATCCAGGTCTGCAGCGAAGTGGGCATTGACAGGCTCCTGCACATGAGCGCGCTCGGCGCCACGCCCACTTCCAAATCGGCCTATCAACGCTCCAAGGGGGGCGGTGAGGCCATCGTGCGCGACGCCGACATGCGTCAGCAGAAGAGCGAAAGCGGCCATCCCGGCGATCCGCAGCGGCCTCATCATTATGGACTTGACGTCACGATCTTTCGCCCCTCGGTGATATTTGGCCGCGACGACAGCTTCATAAATATGTTTGCGCAATTGGTCCGCTGGTTTCCGGTTATTCCCCTGGCCAATGCCCATGCGCGCTTTCAGCCCGTTTGGGTAGAAGATGTGGCGCGGGCATTCGTCGACAGCCTGGAAGACCTGAGCAGCTTTGGGCAGACTTACGAGCTGTGTGGTCCCAAGGCCTATTCCCTGCGGGAAATCGTCGAGTACGCTGCCCATCTGCAAGGACGCCATACGCGCATCATTCCCTTGAATGACCGGTTGTCCTACCTGCAAGCCTGGGCGATGGAATTTAAGCCCGGAGCCAAACTGATGACCCGGGACAACTACTATGCCATGCAGCAGGACAATGTCTGCCGGGGGCAATGGCCATTTGGGTTTACCCCCGCGTCGCTCGAAGCGGTGGTCCCGGCCTATCTCAGCCGGCAGAGCCCGCGCGCGCGCTATGATGCATTTCGCGGACATGCGCGCCGGCGTTGAGGATCGGCCCTGCGCGGCGGCAGATGGGTGGCAGTGCGCAAATCATGAATCAGTCCGGACTTGCCATCTTTGAGGTAGGCGGTGCGGTTCGGGACGAACTGCTCGGACTCGCCGTACAGGATCGGGACTACGTCGTGGTGGGGGCAAGCCCGGAAAGGATGACGGCCTTGGGCTTCAAGGCAGTGGGCAAGGATTTCCCGGTGTTC
>DASQBT010000221.1:0-36834 GCA_035635075.1 Thiobacillaceae bacterium
ATACTGGCCGGCAATGATATAGAACAGGCCGGATATGGACATCAGCGCCACCAGCCCGACCACACTCCAGAATTCCATCTTCGTGCCGCGATAAAAGATGACCAGCAGCGCGACCGTGATGTTGGACAGGAGACCGATCAGGAATACCGGCAAGGCAATTGCCAGCGACGGCCACATGCGGGTCTTGACGTCGCGCGCAATGTCGCGCCCGTCGTCGGCCTGGCCGAAATCAAACGCGAACAGTTTCATCGAGCGCTGATAAAACAGGGTTTGAGTCACGGCTGCGGCGCCGGCTTCCTGTTTGTTGATGAACAGCGGCTTATCGTAGCCGTGTTCCTTTTTCCATTGCTCAATGGCTTCCGGTGTCACGCGCTTCACGCCCAGGTGCATGCGCGCCATGTTCTCTGGCGTGTTGACCACGAAGAACAGGGCAAAGGTGATGAGATTCACCCCGATCAAAATCGGAATTGCATATAACAAGCGGCGGATGAAATAACGCAGCATCAGCGCGCCTCTTCCTGTTTGCGGTACTGGCGCCAGGCTGGCCACACCAGCGCGATGACGGCGAGCAGCAGCAAGCCAAATGGCCAGTAAGCCGGGCGATTCCATTCCGCCTGCCTCAGCTCTCGCAGCTTGGGATCGATGCGCCGGTACTTGAGCGTGTTGTTGGCCATCAGGTTCGGCTTAACGTTGCTGACCCAGGCATGCTGCAGGCTGAAACCCTTGGGAATATACCCGAACAGCCAGGGCGCGTCGTTGCGCAACATGGACGTCATCTGGTCGATGACGGCCTGTCGTTCCGGGCCGTTGGGCATGGCTTTCATGCGAGTAAACAGCTTGTCGAATTCCGGGTTTTCGTAGTTGGCCGCGTTCTCGCCGTTCTTGCCCGCCTTGGCATTGGGCCCATAGAGCAGGAACAGGAAATTCTCGGGGTCGGGATAATCCGCATTCCAGCCCCACTCGAAAATCTGCGCATTGCCCTTCGACATCTTGTCCTGAAAGCGGTTGTAGTCAGTCGCGCGAATCACCAGCTGGATGTCGAGTTTGTGGAATTGCTTGATCAACCAGTCCAGACGCGACTTGGCATCGGGCCCGGTGGCGGCAGTATCGAAATACAGCACCAAAGGCTGGCCGGTCTGCGCGTCACGCCCATTGGGATAGCCCGCTTCGGTCAGCAGTCGCTTGGCGTCCGCGATGCTGCGGCGCTTGCCGTCGGGAGCGTATACAACGGGGTTGGGGACGTCCCGATAACCGAAGATGCCCGGCGGCAAGGGACCCTGGGCAGGTATGCCGCGCCCGTTGAGAAAGATGGAGATGAACTCTTCGTAATCCACGGCAATGGAAATGGCTTGGCGCAGTTTTCGCGCTCGTTCATTCAGCCCGCCGACTGTGGCGTCCTTCATGTTGAAGCCCATGTAGCGGCTGGAGGTCGTGATCGCGGTCACCAGCTTGATGCCTTTCTGCTTCATCTCCGGCGTGAGGTCCGCATCGCCTTGTGAAGAAAAGCGCACCGCCTGATCGAAGTTATCCGACGTGATGCCCGAGGCGTCGTAGTAGCCCTGCAGAAACTTGCTCCACTGCGGGATGTCCTCTTTCTCCAAGGTGAACACCGCACGCTCGATCAGCGGCAGCGGCTTGCCTGCATCTTTAAGCAGGCCCTGCTCCCTGTCCTGCAGTTCGCCTTCCGCAGGATAGGCTTCGCCATGAAAGTTCGGATTGCGGTCCAGAACCATGCGCCGGTTTGGATCGTTTTCCGACAGCAGGAAAGGTCCGGTTCCAACCGGGAACCAGTCCAGATTCAGGTTGCGCTCCTCCATGCCGGGCTGGGCGTAGAAGCGCTCGGCCTCCCAGGGCACTGGGGCGAAGAACGGCATGGCCAGCCAGTAGATGAACTGGGGGTAAAAAGTCTTGAGCGTGATGCGATAGGTGTAACGATCCAACGCCCGTACACCTAATAGATCAAATTGGCGCAGGTCCAGCCAGGCATCCCTGGGCAGGTTGTCCGCGGCTTTCTCCACGCGCGCGTTGAAATCGTTCAGGCCCTCGATATATTCGGTCATCAGGCCGAAGATCGGCGAACTCAGACGCGGGCTGGCCAGCCGCTTGATTTCGTACACGTAATCCTCGGCAGTCAGCTCCCGCGTGCCGGTGTAACGGAAATCCTTCAGAGTGTTGATCTTGGCCAGGTCGCTTTGCTGCAAGCCCAGATAGCGCGGCTGGCCATTGGGCAGCAGTGCGAAGGCCGGATGGGGCTGGTAGCGGATACCCTGCTTGATCCGAATATCGTAAGTGGTGCGCGCAATCTTCTCCGGCGGCGCGATGGCGGGCAGCTCATTGCCGGCTGCATCCCAATAACGCACCACCGGCATCGATACGCTGGTGAGCGGCTCCAACGTGTAGGGCCGCTTAAGAAAATGGTACTGCAGCGGCGGCTCATAAATCTGGCCGGTGAATTCCACCTCGTTACTGCTGTAGGAACGCGCCGGGTCCAGGTGTTTGGGCCTTTCCTCGAACACCGTGTAGAGCACTGCCTTGCCCTCGTCACGGCGAGAATAAGGGTCGTTCCAGTTCTGGCCGCAGGCCGCGAGCGATAGTGCGGCAAGCAGGACTACAGATAGGAAGCGGGCACTCATAGGCCGCTAGTGTAACGAAATCGAACACCACCCGACAGCAACCAAATCTGTCCGGATGGCATTAACCTTCATTGGCAACTCATCCGTGGCGAACTATTGTTTTTCTATACACAAGCAGAATTGCCCTAAGGGGGCCGTCATGTATTGGGGGGTTTACCTGCTGGCAGCCTTGGTTGCCGCCGTCATCCTCATGCAGTACAGCCTGTACCGCCGGGCTCGCCGCGTGGAGGGGCAGGAAGCGCCCGACACTTCGGTTCTGGACGGCATCGCCGGCAGAAATTCTCGCAAGCTTTACTACTTTTACGCCCGGCACTGCCGCCCCTGCAAGGCCATGGGCCCGACCATCGAACGTCTGCGCAAAGAGCATCCCAATCTCATCAAGCTGGACGTTGCTGAAGCCCCCGACATTGCGCGCCAGTTTGGCATCGTCGCCACCCCGACCTTTGTCCTGGTCGAAGCAGGCAGGATTCGCAGAGTGCGTCTGGGCAGCATGAGCCAGCGCGAATTGCTGGCCATGCTGCTCGATCCTGAATGAGCCCAACGTCCACCCTCTCCTGCATGGGCGAAAACACGATTCCGGCCGAACATGGCCAATTCTCGCCGTCGCTCAGTTGTCGCCGTCTCTGCCGTTTCGATAGGTGATCGCATGCTGCTGAGCAAAACTGGATTTATTCGGGACATAACGGCGATAATTGTCGCCTCGCATCAAGACTGAGGTAAATCCATGGGCTTTCTTGCCGGCAAACGCCTGCTCATTACGGGTCTGATCAGCAATCGCTCCATTGCTTACGGCATCGCCCGCGCCTGCCACCGCGAAGGGGCGGAACTGGCATTCAGCTACCAGGGTGAGCGCGCGCGCGACCGCGTGGTCGAATTCGCCAAGGAATTCGGCTCCGATCTGGCGTTTTCCTGCGACGTGGGCAGCGATGAGGAGATCGACGCTCTGTTTGCCGACCTAGGCAAGCACTGGGACAAGTTCGATGGATTCGTCCACTCGATTGCCTTCGCGAAAAAGGAGGCGCTGGGGGAGGATTATCTCGCGGGCATGTCCAGGGAAAATTACCGAATCGCCCACGATATCAGTGCCTACAGCTTTTCTGCCATGGCCAAGGCGGCGCTGCCCATGTTGGAAGGCCGCAATGCCGCCCTGTTGACCCTGACTTATCTGGGCGCAAACCGCTCGGTGCCGCACTACAATCTGATGGGACTGGCCAAGGCCAGCCTTGAATCCAGCGTCTATTACCTGGCTGCCAATCTGGGCCCCAAAAAAATCCGCGTCAATGCGGTTTCCGCCGGCCCGATAAAGACCCTCGCCGCCAGCGGAATCGCCGACTTCAACAAACTGCTCGCCTACGGTGAGAAAAACTCGCCCCTGCGCCGCAATGTCACGATAGACGAAGTGGGCAACGCCGTCGCCTTCCTGATGTCGGATCTTGCTAGCGGCATTACAGGCGAGATCACCTATGTCGATGGCGGCTTCAACACCACGGCTGGATTGGCAGTTGACTCTTCATTATGACGGGTTCATCGGAGCTTCAAGCTTATAGAGCCTGACGCCTTGCCATGGCCGATGGCCCGTCTGAGGTCATCGGGCAACTGGGCAATGACTTTGAGCGTGGTTTCCCCCAACCCGCTTATGCTCTGTGCAGCGCCCCCTCCCCAAGTGTCACCACCGATATAGAACACATCCGTGCCGATCATGAGCGGTCCGGACACGCCTTGAACAGATCGGGCCATTCAGGCTTTTAGCGTGCCGTCGCGGCCCAGCGGACTGGACCATGGTCGCCCGCCCTTTGGGGCCACTTTCAGGTTCATGCAGAGATTGGCATTCTCGCGCAACAGCCGCCGCATCAAGGGAATCGTTCTCGTCCCGGTGATATCCCATCCGGCATGCGCCCAGACGATCTTCACCAGCCGGTTGCGCGCCGCCAGGCGTTCAAAGCCGGCCAGATTCGCCTTCAGCCGCGGCGAATCTGGCGCAGATACCAATCAGTGCAACACGAGCGAGACCGATCTTCAGTTCCATTCCATGACAAAAAAAGCTATTCGCCGCGCCGGAACATCCTGTCCAGATCGGTAAGTGATATCTGAAACCAGGTGGGTCGGCCGTGGTTGCACTGGCCGGCCCGTTCGGTGGCTTCCATTTCGCGCAGCAGGGCATTCATCTCCGCCAAGGTCAGTTTGCGATTGGCGCGTACGGCGCCATGACAGGCCAAGGTGGCGAGCAATTCGTTGCGCCGACCCGTAATCAGGCGCGTCACCCCATATTCGCGAATCTCGCGCAGCAAGTCCCGCGTCAGTTCAACCGGGTCCGCGTCCTTCAGCAGGGCAGGGACCGCCCGCACCGCCACGGCATTGGTGGCGATCGACGACAGCTCGAATCCTATCCCCCTCAGCGCCTGGGTCTGTTCGGCGATCGCCGCCACATCGCGCTCGTCGGCCTGCACCGTCACCGGAATCAGCAAGGTCTGGGTGGGAACCGCCTTGGCGTCTAGGGTGGCCTTGAGTTTTTCGTACACCACCCGCTCGTGCGCCGCGTGCATGTCCACCACCACCAGACCCTCGACGTTTTGCGCCAGCACGTAAATGCCATGCAATTGGCCCAAGGCGAAGCCGAGCGGGTGATCGACGCCGGATTCCTGTTCAGGGTGCGGCGCATCCGCTGAGCATGTCAGCGCGTCATAAAAGGCCAGCGCCTCCCGGGCCTGGAGGTGGATCGCGGACTGTGAGCCGGATGGCGGATAACGCGACCAATTCCGCCGCTCTCCCCTTACTCTCCCCTCTGCCTCTGAAACGGGGGCGAACAATCCTGCACTGCGAGACATACTGAGCGGCGCCTTATGCACCGTGCTTGCCGTGTCCCGGCCTGCGCCACCCGACAAAGCCTGTTCCACGGCGTGAAACACAAACTGGTGCACCGCCCGGCTGTCGCGGAAGCGCACTTCGGTCTTCGCCGGATGAACATTGACGTCCACGCCTGCTGCCGGCAGGTTGAGGAACAATGCGTAGGCGGGATGGCGATCGTGATGCAGCACGTCCCGATAGGCTTCGCGCAAAGCATGGGCAAGCAGCTTGTCGCGTACATAGCGGCCGCTGACAAAGATAAACTGCGCCTCGCGTCCGCTCCTCGAGTATGCGGCCAAGGCTGCTAGACCGGACATGTTCACCAGCCCGGCTTCGGCATGGACGGCCACCGAGGCCGCGACGAAATCCTCCCCGAGGACCCCGGCAATACGTTCATGCTGGCTCTGGACAGGGTAGCGCGCCTGCACCCGGCCATTGTGGGTCAAGGTGAACGCGACATCGGGGCGGGCCAGGGCCATGCGCCGAACGACTTCTGCACAGTGCGCGTACTCAGTGGCCTCGCTCCTCAGGAACTTGCGCCGCGCCGGGGTGTTGAAGAACAGGTCTGCCACGCTCACTACCGTGCCACGGCTCAGTGCTGCCGGAACGGCCACTCCTACTGATGCGCCTTCTGCCTCGATCTGATGGGCATGCGCAAGCTCGCCACGCCGGCTGGTGATGGAGAGCCGCGCGACCGACGCCATGCTCGCCAAGGCCTCGCCGCGAAAGCCCAGACTGGAAACGCGTTCCAGATCGTCCAGGCAAGCGATCTTGCTGGTAGCGTGGCGAGCCAAGGCCAGGGGAAGGTCGTCGGGGCCCATGCCGCTACCGTCATCCTGAACCGACATCCGCTTCATTCCGCCGGATTCGAGCTTGATTTCGATCTGGCCAGCCCCCGCATCCAGGCTGTTTTCAATCAGCTCCTTCAGAGCCGATGCAGGCCGTTCCACTACTTCACCGGCCGCGATCTGACTGATCAGAAGGTCGGGCAACAAACGAATATGAGACATGGCCCCGATTATACGAGGCCACGGACAGGACCGCAGACTACATGTCCTTGGTCAGCCGGATCCGAACAGCGGGGGGGTTCTTGGCGAAATAGGCCTTGATGCCATCCACAATGGCATCCGCCAGTTTGTTCTGGTAGGCCTCGTCGGTGAGGCGTTTCTCCTCGTCTGGATTCGAGATGAACGCCGTTTCCACCAAAATGGACGGAATGTCCGGCGCTTTAAGCACCGCAAATCCCGCCTGCTCTACGCGGCCCGTATGCAGCTCGTTGATTTCGCCCAGTTGATGCAATACGGATCTGCCCAGCTCCAGGCTGTCATTGATGGTCGCGGTCTGCGACAAGTCGATCAGCGTGCGTTTGAGATTTGGGTCCTTGACGTCGATGTTGATGCCGCCAATCAGATCGGCATCGTTTTCCTTCTTCGCCAGCCAGCGCGCCGCCGCAGAAGTGGCGCCATGTTCAGACAGGGCAAACACAGACGTACCGCGGGCCCCGGACCTGGCGAAGGAATCCGCGTGAATGGAGACAAACAGATCCGCCCGCATGTTGCGGGCCTTGGTCACCCGGTCTTGCAGAGGAATGAAGTAGTCTCCGTCGCGCGTGAGCACGGCGCGCATGTTTTCCTGCTGGTCAATCTTATCCTTCAGCTTGCGCGCCACGGCAAGCGTGACCTGTTTCTCATAGGTGCCGTTGGCGCCCTTGGCGCCCGGGTCTTCCCCGCCATGACCTGCATCGATCGCAATGGTCAGCAGACGCGCATACCGGCTGGGTTTCGCAACGGCCGCGTCCCTGGCGGATCTTGTATTGACGCTGTCAGCCGGAACGGACTGATCGGGACTGACATGAAGAGGTGCGGAATTTCCGCCGGCTGATTGCGGGTACAGATCCACCACTAATCGGTAGCCGTAGTTTCCCAAGGGTTTGATTGCGAATATGGACGGCCGCACCGGCGCTTTTAGTTCCAGCACTAGGCGAGTCACACCCGGGCGGTTTGATCCGGCTCGCACCGCCTTAACACAGACATCGTCGGGCTGCACGAGACCGGCCAGGGCATTCAGATTGGAATCGATCTCCACCCCCGCCAGATCCAGCACCAGCCGATCTGGATCTTGCAGGATGAAGTATTTGAACGGGATAGGCCTCTTGGCTTCAAGCGTGAGTCGGGTGTAATCGGGCGAAGGCCACAAGCGTGCCGCATCCACACCGACAACTGCCTGGGCCAGCTCTGGCAGAATTGCCACGCACATTAGAACGATCAGTCGCCATGGATTCATTGCAGCTCCTCCATACACTGTTGGCCTTGGGCGGATTCCGCATGTATGCAGGCCTTCCGGCCATCGTCCGATATGCTCAAATGAATGCGCAAATCAGCTGGCGGCATGAGTCCTGCGGCCCGTTCCGGCCATTCCACCAGGCACACGGTGGCAGCATTGCAGTCATCGCGAAAGCCTGCATCCAGCCATTCCCTTGCATCAAGCATGCGATACAAATCATAGTGTTGCAAGGTAAATTTAGACAATACGTAAGATTCGATCAAGGTGTATGTGGGGCTTTTGACACGCCCGGTATAACCCAAGGCGCCCAGGACGCCGCGCACCAGGGTAGTCTTGCCCGCGCCCAGATCGCCTTGGAGATACACCACCATGCCCGGCCGCAAACCCGCAGCCAGCTTGGCACCTAACGCCAGCGTCGCCGCTTCGTCTGGAAGCGTCAGAACCAGGTCCGTCGTATCATTGTGGTCGTGCACGCTGCGTCATCCCCCACTCGCCATGCCAAACTGGCCCATCAAATCAAGGCTTGGGGGCGAGAACTGGGCTTTGCGCAGATCGGAATTGCCGATACGGATCTGTCCGACGCGGAACTGCGCCTGCAGGATTGGCTGACGAAAAATTTTCATGGCGAGATGGATTATATGGCGGCCCACGGGGCTAAGCGCAGCCGTCCGCATGAGTTGGTGCCCGGCACGGTGCGCATTATCACGGCGCGCCTCAACTACTGGCCCGAAGCAGCCGATGCGATCGCTAATCTCGCAGATCCCCGGCAGGCCTATGTTTCGCGTTACGCCGTGGGACGCGATTATCACAAGGTGCTGCGCAGCCGTCTGGAGGAACTGGCGGAAAAAATCGAATCGGTGGCCGGACCCTTCGGCTATCGCGTGTTCACCGATTCGGCGCCGGTGATGGAAGTGGAACTCGCAACCAAGTCAGGTCTCGGCTGGCGCGGCAAACATACCCTCCTCATCAACCAGAATGAAGGCTCGTATTTTTTTCTTGGCGAAATCTATACCGATCTGCCGCTGCCAGCGGACGCAGGCTTTGGCGACCATTGCGGGAGCTGCTTCGCATGTGCCGCCGCCTGCCCGACCGGCGCCATTATCGGGCCTTTTAAGGTGGATGCGCGGCGCTGCATTTCCTATCTGACCATTGAACTCAAGGGAAGCATCCCACTTGAGTTAAGGCCGCTCATAGGCAACCGCATCTATGGCTGTGATGACTGCCAACTCGTTTGCCCGTGGAATCGTTTTGCCCAACGGACCACCCTGCCAGACTTTCAGCCGCGCCATGATCTGGACAGCGCCACGCTGCTGGAATTGTTCGGTTGGAGCGAAGAAGAATTTCTGAAGAACACCGAAGGTTCAGCCATACGCCGCATCGGCTACGACCGCTGGTTGCGAAACATTGCCGTGGCGCTGGGCAATGCGCCCGCTTCCGTGCTATCGATCGCAGCGCTCAATGCACGCCTGGCGCATCCTTCGGCCTTGGTACGCGAACATGTAGAATGGGCGCTGCAAAATTTGGCCCCATCATCCACCACCCTACCTCTCTCCCCGCCAGCGGCGCGAGGGTAATTGCGCAAGAGAATCTATTCATGCCCTCGCCTTCCGCTCCCATCGGCGTGTTCGATTCCGGCATCGGCGGCCTCACCGTAGTGCGCGCCCTGATGGAACGCTTGCCTTACGAGAACATCGTGTATTTCGGCGACACAGCGCGCGTGCCCTATGGGGTCAAGTCGGTGGAGACCATTTCTCACTTTACCACCCAGATTGCCCAATTCTTACTGGAGAAACAGGTCAAGCTCTTGATCATCGCCTGCAATACCATGGCCGCCGTGGCTGCCCAAGTGGTGCGCGACCTCTCGCCAGTGCCGGTGCTGGATGTGATCGATGCTGGCGCGGTCGCTGCCCGGCAAGGCAAGAGGATCGGCGTCATCGGCACCCCCACCACCATCAACAGCAATGCCTATGCGCGGGCCATCCACGAACACGCGCCCGACTCGCGCATTCATTCCCAGGCTTGCGCGCTGTTTGTTCCACTGGTGGAAGAAGGCTGGCTCGATCATGAAGTCACCCGCCTGACTGCCAAAGAATACTTGAGGCCCCTGCTGACGGAAAGGATTGATACCCTGGTACTGGGCTGCACCCACTATCCTTTGCTCAAACCCCTTCTGCGGGAGATTGCTGGCGCCGAGATCAGACTGGTCGACTCGGCCGAAGCCATGGCCCAGCAGGCTGCCGCCACCCTGCAGCAAAACGGCCTGGCCAATCCCGGTCCGGCCCAGCCTCGCTACGATTTCTTCGTCACTGATGTACCCCTGCGCTTCCAGACCATAGGCGAGCGCTTCCTCGGACGAAGCCTGAGCCATGTGCATGTCGTTAAGTGGTAGGCCCAGTGGAACGCTCGCCTGAGTTTGATCGCAAGACGAAGCCGCCGGCCATCCAACGGGATGGCGTCTGATCAAGCCAGGCGCGGCGAGCCGATGCCACCAACTTGGAGACAAATTCTGCTCGGCGCGTACTACTCATTGCGATCTCAGCGTCGCCCCCGCTCTTGTTCCTGGTCTGTCCGATCTCTTGGCTCGCGCTTGGCATCCCTGCCTTGTTGTGTTTCTTCCCGGGTCCGCGATCCGGGCGTCTGCTGCTTATACTCGACTGCCCCTTGCGGCTGCCGGCCCTGATCTTGGACTGTCGGGGCTCTCTGTTGGGGAGGGGTTTGCGTTGGCGCTGGCCTCTGCATGTTCCCACCTGAATATTGCGGCGCTTGTGGGTGGGAGATGCCTGGCGCGCTCTGTTGAACCGACGGCGGGGGGTTGTAACGCGGTGGGCCTTGTAATGAAGGATTTCTTTCCTGCGGCGCCATCTGCGTTCCGCGCTGAACAGGCGCGGGCGCGCTTTGCCCACGCTGCCCCTGATGCGGTTGGCGCGCCATCGGCTCGTTCGGTTGGTAGCGGTAATTCTGCCGGTTCAGCTCCCGCTGCTGCTCCACTTGTCGGGGATACCGATCGCCGGAATACTGTCGCTGGTAGGAAGGCAGCGGGGCAGGTGGCGGGTGCGCGCCGCGATCCCATCGGTCCCAACCACTTCTGCGCTGTTCCCAGTCACGGCCCCAGTGATCACCCCAGTGTGGCGGCGCATCGTACCCCCAGCCGCGGAAATAAACAGGCGGGCGCCGGTAGTAGCGCACCGGAACTCGCAGGACAAACGCCGGCACATCCCATGGATTCACAAGCTCCCACGGCCCGTTGTACCAGGAACTCGCGTACCAGTTATCGTTCTGGAAAACCCAGTACATGCCGTCGTAGAAAAAATAGTTCGCATCCACCCGTGGCGCGTAGTAGACCGGGTAGCCGGGCACGACATCGAGTTCCGGGTACGCCGGCAAATTGATTCCGATGTTCACCCCGGGCACCGCGACACCGACGCTCACCTGGTGCGGAGGCAGGCGCCCATTCGCAGCGGCCGACGCAACCCAGCAAAGCAACATCAAGCGCACAATGATCCCAAAACGCATAATCGCTCCTTCAGTTTGGCAAGCAAGTCCCGAGTCGTGTTTTTTCCATTGAATGCGGTGCCGACCCGGGCTCATGGCATTGTAATCCTCCAAGACGCTTTGCCAATATCCGAATAGTACTGCCGCGGCAGACACGGGGGCAGGCAATCACGACCAAACGCATGCCTTGCCGGAAGTGTGTATTGTCGCCAGCCTCCCGGTGACCGGTCTGAAGGGACGCCAGCTTGTTCATTCCATTTCCGAAGGCTGACCGTGCAGATGGGCGTGAACCAGGTCTTGGCTGCGTTAAGCATCGAGTTCCACGATGCCCTGAACGCCACCCGGATCGAAACCTGCGTCAATCGCATTGCGTAGGCACTCAAGCACGCCGAGCGGGACATCACAATGCTGTTTGTCAAGCCGCAGAGAGCCTAAACGTGGCGACGCCGGAATGAGCAGTTTGCGGGACCTCAGCAAGCGCGGGTTCAGATTGAGGTCCTAACCCAAGACCGTTACCGTCAAGGCGGGATGGAGGCGTACGAACCGGCCCCACCTTTACGTGTTTCCGGACGTCAGGGCAACCCAATGGTGATGCGGGAAGACTTACGGTCGCCAATGTGTGGCACACTGCTTAAACTTTGTAACACATCGTTACCGTGGCGCAACCGTGCAGTAGCTCCTTCGCTCTATTCTGCAATTACGGAATTTCGAAAGGAGCAATGTAGTGAAAGCCCAATTTTTATTTCCCCTGGCCCTGGCCGCCGGCTTCGCGGTCTTTGCCAGCGGCGCCGAAGCCTCCGATGAGGCTCTCGGGGCGATCCTGGGTGGCGCGACCGGTGCGGTTATCGGTCACGCCGTCGGGGGTCACAACGGCGCAGTAGCGGGAGGTGCCTTCGGGGCGGTGGTTGGAGCCGTTGCGGCCAGCGAATCGGATGACCAAGGCGTCCACTACGGACCGCCTGGTGCGATCTACGGCCCCCGCCTTTAGCGATCTACGGCCCGCCTTCGATCGTGTAGGAACAGCCGCGCGTTTGCTACGCTGGGCCTCCGTTGGTGATACAACCGCGGTCTATATTCTAGGGGCGCTATGGCGGGCCGGGCGGATGGAACTATCACGAAAGGCGGGGAGGCTGGGACCGCGGGGGACGGTGGGACCATCGGCGTTGGTGATGGAGCGGGAGTATCGCTTCGATCTTGCCCCGCCGGCAGGAAGGCTGGGAAGGCTTCCGGCCTGCGGTGCGAGTCCTTGTCCGCGGCGGCTCTGGTTCTACGCCCGATCGTAGATTACGAAGTGGTATTCCAGACCTGATGCCTCATCCCTTCGCCTGTCGCGGCTGACTTCAGTCCATTGCGCCTTGTCGAATTCGGGAAACCAAGCGTCGCCTGCAACGTCGGACTGGATCTCGGTCAGGTAAAGCCGGTCCACCAACGGCAAGGCCTGTCCATATAGGTCCGCGCCTCCGACGAAAAAGATCTCCTCGTCCCCCATGCAGGCAGCGATCGCATCCTGAATGGAGTGCGCGGCGATGCAGTTGTTGGGTGCTGAAAACACTCCGCGCGAGATGATGACCGTAGTGCGCCCAGGCAGTGGACGGCCGATCGATTCATAGGTCTTGCGCCCCATGAGGATGTGGTGACCCAGTGTCAGCGCTCTGAAATGTTTAAGGTCCTCCGAGAGTTTCCACGGCAGGCGGTTTTCGATGCCAATAACGCGATTCCTGGCCAGCGCGGCGATGAGTGAGATGCGTTGGTGGGGCATAGGCGACAACTGAGCGTATTTTCGCTGGCTGTTACCGCGCGTCAAACCGCCACCGGCGCCTTGATCCCCGGATGTGGGTCGTAGCCTTCGAGGCTGAAGTCCTCATACTTAAAAGCGAACAAATCCTTCACTTCCGGTTTCAGCCGCATGGTTGGCAGAGCCCTGAACTCGCGCGACAGTTGAAGATTTACCTGATCAAGATGGTTTAGGTAGATGTGGGCATCGCCCAGGGTGTGAACGAAGTCGCCCGGCTTGAGTCCGGTGGCCTGCGCGATCATCATGGTGAGCAATGCGTAGCCGGCGATGTTGAAGGGCACTCCCAGAAAGATGTCCGCACTGCGCTGATAGAGCTGGCAGGATAGCTTGCCGTCGGCAACATAGAACTGGAACAAGGCATGGCAGGGCGGGAGCTTCATCTTGTCGATGTCGCCCACGTTCCAGGCCGAAACGATGAGGCGACGCGAGTCCGGCGTTTGTCTAATTTGCCGCAGGACTTCGCCGATCTGGTCGATATGGCGGCCGTCTGCCGCCGGCCAGTTGCGCCATTGCGAGCCATAAACCGGCCCCAGATTGCCGTTTGCGTCGGCCCATTCATCCCAGATGGTGACGCCGTTTTCCCTCAGATAGCGGATATTGGTGTCACCTCTGAGGAACCACAGCAGTTCGTGAATGATGGACTTGAGGTGAACCTTCTTGGTGGTCACTAGGGGGAACCCCGCCGCCAAGTCAAACCGCATCTGGTAACCGAACACGGAGATCGTGCCGGTGCCGGTGCGGTCGGTCTTCTTGATACCATGCGCCAGGACGTGGCGCAGAAGATCATGGTATTGCTTCATCGACGATGGTTTCCACAGAAGGAATGATTATTGGTGTATGCCAGCGCATTCACGGCTCTGCCGGAGCCGCCGCCCCGCTGTCACGATCCTGTTTGGCGTCATTTCTGGCCCAGGCGGTGCCCAGTATGGTCTCGGGACCCGCGCCGTATATGTCCCAGAATGCAATCTCAAAATCTTCGTTGTCCTGGATGGCTTGGGTAAATGCCGCAAACTTGGCTTCATTCATGCCCTTGAGTTTGCCCACCAATAACATCGCCTGCCGGTAAAACTCGTAAATATTCACGTTGAATGAGTTGGCTTTGTGGCGCAGGTCCGGTGTATCGCGCGCAGCGAGATCGATTGCACGGCCCTCGCCTGCGGCCTTGTAGGCCTGCTCGTCAGTGGCGAACTCCGCGCCCCCTCCATCAGCGGTCAGAGACGCCCAGCCTTCGTGAAACCAGATGGGCACGCTCGAATCATAATGGCCGATTTCCTGCCCGAGGTGCAGGTGGGCCAGTTCGTGAACCAGCAAGGGTTCGAGCCGATCGCTTTCGCGCCCATCCAGGTTTGGCGACAGTATCAGCCGATTGTCCGGCACCACCGCGGCCGAAAGCCGGGGGGTGAGAACATAACGCTTGAAGCAGGCTTCGGTGCCGCACACATAAACTCGTGGCGCAAACCTGAACGGCCGGCCATGCCCGCGTTCGACCCGAGCCATCGCGCTTGGCAGCAGATTGGCCACCCTGGTTCCGTAGTCTTCGTAGCCGGGCTCCACCCAAACCCGATCATCCTCGGCCAGGGGAACAAACCCCTCAAACGGGACTAGCGCCCTCGGGTCGCTGACCGCAAGCGCACAACCGGATAGCAGCAGACCGAGGAACAACAGGGTGAACAACCTCATGCCTTGTCGCCAACCTGCATCAGGCTGGATGAACGCTCTCCGCCCAGTGTGTAGCGCTTGAGCTGGGCGCCGATCTCCTGCGCCCGCTTCATCCAGCGCCCCGCCAGTTCGGCGCTGAGGTGTTCATCCACCGAGGCTTGGAGGTGGTCAAGCCAAATGGTGAAACTTTCGTCGGTCAGAACCAAGGCCCGGTGCTTTGCCAGCATGTCAAAGCTGCGCGGCTGCTCCAGCGCGCCTCCGAAACTCGCCCACCAGAAATCCGCAATCCTGGCCTCATGCTCTCCGCCCGGCTCAATGCGCGCAAACAGGGATCCCACAACCGGATCCAGGCGCAGGCGCGCATACTGGCTGCGCACCACGGCTTCGACCTGTGAACGGCGCAGACCCTCAGGATGCATCATGTTGGGACAATTCCCGCCAGCGACCTTCGATCAGGCCTTCAAGCGGCCGGTAATGCTTCTTGTACGACATCTTGCGCGACTCGGCGATCCAGTAACCGAGATAGACATAAGGCAGGCCCAGTTGTCGGCATCGTTCGATTAGCCACAGCACGTTGTACACGCCTGGGCTCGGCTTCGCTTCGTCCGGATCAAAGAAGGTGTAAACCGCGGACAAGCCGTCCTTTAGCCTGTCCACCACACTCACCATCAGCAGCCTGTCATCGATGCGGAATTCCACCAGCGAAGAATCCACATGGCTGGCCAGCAGGAACTGGCTGTACTGCTCCGCATTGTCCTGGTCCATTCCTCCGCCAGCGTGGCGGTCGCGCTGGTACTTGAGGTACAGGGCATAGTGCTCGCCGATGAAGGCGAGCGGGAGAACACGGGTTTCCAGCTTCTCATTACGGCGCAGGCAGCGCTTCTGGCTGCGGCTGGGCTGAAAATCCGCGGCTCGCACCCGCACCGGCACGCAGGCTTGGCAACCCGCGCACTGTGGCCGGTAAGTGAATTGGCCGCTGCGGCGAAACCCGGCCCGGATCAGTTGACTGTAGACGGCGGAGGAAATCAGGTGGGCAGGCGTGGCGACCTGCGAGCGGGCTTCGCGCTGCGGCAGATAGCTGCAGGGATAGACCGCCGTCAGGTAAAACTGCACTCGATGGAAAGGCGGTTCAGACGGAAACATGGTCGAAATGCCAGGGACCGGGATGATCTGGCAAGTTTACCAATTCATGGACTCTTTGGATGAAGGCCGCCCGGGAGATTTCGCGTGCTCCAAGGCTGGCCAGATGGGGCGTGTTCATCTGGCAGTCGATCATGCCGAAGTCCCGCGCCGCGAGGTACCTGCACAAGGCAGCCAGCGCCACCTTGGACGCATCCTTGACCACCGAAAACATGGATTCTCCGTAGAACATCTTGCCGATGGCCACGCCGTAGAGCCCGCCCACCAGTTCGCCGTCCAGCCAGGTTTCCACCGAATGCGCAAAACCCAGCCGATGCAAGCGGGTATAAGCCTCAAGCATGGCCGCGCTGATCCAGGTTCCATCCTGACCTGGGCGCCGCGAGGCGCAAGCCCCCATCACTTCCGCAAACTGGGTGTCCATGCGACTGTCGAACCCGCCATTGCGGATGCGCTTGGCCAGGGAGCGTCGCACAATGAGCTCTTCGGGCAGCAATACCATGCGTGGATCCGGACTCCACCACAGGATGGGCTGGCCTTCGTTGTACCAGGGGAAAATGCCCTGCCGATAGGCCCGGAGCAGGGTGGCCGGCTGCAGGTCAGCCCCCACCGCCAGCAAGCCGTTAGGGTCCCGCATTGCCATGGCGACAGGAGGAAAGGGATCACCGGAATTCAGCCAAGGCAGCATGCGGCGATTGTATCTAAACGCCGCGCTTGAACTGATAGAATCAGGACTCTCCTATCTCTTTTTCCCATGGCTGGCCTTACTTCCGCCCCCCAGACTGCACAGCCCAACCCGCGCGCCTGCTTTCATTGCGGCCTGCCGGTACCCGACGGTGCGAATTACCCGGTCGTTTACCGCCAGCAACCGGAATCCGCCTGCTGCCGGGGCTGCCAAGTGGTAGCGCAAACCATCATCGACTCCGGCCAGGGAGCCTATTACGAACACCGTACTGCGCTTCCCCCGACACCCCAGGCGGCTGCAGAGGAGCTGCAAAACCTGGGCCTGTATGACTTGCCGGAGATCCAGAAAAGCTTTGTCCGGGTTGCGCCTGACCATGTGCGGGAAGCATCCCTGATCCTGGAGAACATCGTCTGCGCGGCCTGCATCTGGCTGAACGAGCGGCATATCGCCCAGCTTCCGGGCGTCCTCTCGGTGGACATCAATTACTCCACGCGGCGCGCACGGGTGCGCTGGGACGAGACCCGCATCCATCTGTCCGAGATTCTCAAGGCCGTCACCGAGATCGGCTATATTGCCCACCCTTTTGACACCGGGCGACAGGAAGAAATCTTCCGCAAGGAACGCAACAGCGCGATCAAGCGGCTGGCGATTGCGGGCCTCGGGATGATGCAGGTGATGATGTACGCGATCCCGACTTACACCGCTGACCCCGCGGACATCACGCCTGACATCCTGGCGCTGATGCGCTGGGCCAGCCTGATCCTGACCCTGCCGGTGGTGCTGTATTCGGCCGGACCGTTTTTTACCGGGGCGTGGCGCGATCTCAAGCGCCATACGCTGGGCATGGATGTGCCGCTTGCCCTGGGTGTGGGCTCCGCCTTTATGGCCAGCATGTACGCGACGATAGTCGGGCATGGCGAGGTGTATTTCGATTCGGTGGCCATGTTCGTATTTCTGTTGCTCACCGGCCGATTTCTCGAAATGAGCGCGCGCCGCAGAAGTGCCCAGGCGGCCGAGGAACTGGTCAAGCTTATTCCCCCTGCCGCCAGCCGTCTGCCGCAATGGCCGGGGCGCGAGCAGGAAACCATACCCGCGGTGACGCTCGCAGTCGGAGACTACGTTCTGGTCAAACCAGGTGAAACGGTTCCAGCTGACGGGTTGGTGGTCGAGGGCCGCAGCCGAGTCAACGAAGCCATGCTGACGGGGGAATCCATGCCCATTGCCAAGACGCCAGGGGACGGCTTAATCGGCGGGTCGGTCAACCAGGACAGTCCGGTGGTCATGCGGGTGAGCAAGGTCGGAGAGGAAACCCGTCTGTCTGCGATTATCCGGCTGCTCGACCGGGCTCAGAGCGAAAAGCCGCGGATCGGCAAGACGGCCGACCAGGCCGCCGCCTGGTTCGTCGGTGCATTGCTGGTGGTGACCGGGCTGATAGCCGTTATCTGGTATGTCCATGATCCGAGCCGGGCGCTATGGATCACGGTGTCCGTGCTGGTCATTACCTGTCCCTGTGCGCTGGGCCTGGCCACGCCCGCTGCGCTGACCGCGGCCACCGGCCGCCTCACCAAGCTGGGCCTGTTGACCACCCGTGGCCACGCACTGGAGACTCTGGCCCAGGTCACCGATCTGGTGCTTGATAAGACCGGCACACTCACCCATGGGCAGCATGTCTTGTTGAAGGTCCACCCGGCCGCCTGCATTTCCGAGGAACAAGCGCTCGCACTGGCGGCCGGTCTGGAATCAGGGTCTGAGCACCCGCTCGCGCGCTCGATTCGGGCCGCATGTCCTGCCCCGTCGCGGGTTGAGAATCCGACCAACTATCCGGGTCGCGGAGTGCAAGGAACCCATGCGGGCCAGACTCTGCGCCTGGGCAAACCCGGTTTTGTCCAGGAGTGGTGCGAGTTGCCGCCTCCGCCGCTGGTGAAAGGCAACGAATCCTTGCTCGCGTTGGGAGCCGACGGGCAATGGCTGGCCTGGATTACCCTTGGCGATACGGTGCGCATTGGTGCCGTGGACGCGATCCAGCAGTTGCGTCGCCTGGGGTTGCGCCTCCATCTGTTGAGCGGCGACAGTGCACAGGCGGCTGAGGCCGTCGCCCACCAGCTGGGTATTGCCGAGGTTCGTGCGGAAGCACTGCCCGATGACAAGCTGAGCTATATCAAACAGCTGCAATCTGAAGGACGCATTGTCGCGATGGTGGGAGACGGCATCAATGATGCCCCCGTGCTGGCAGCAGCGCAGGTCTCCATTGCCATGGGTGAGGGCACCGACGTGGCTCAGGCGGCTGCGGATATGGTCATGCTGGGCGGACGACTGTCAGCATTGGCCGAGGGCGTGTCAACGGCGCGAAAGACCCGAACGATTATCCGCCAAAATCTGGGCTGGGCCCTGGCTTACAACCTGATCGCCATTCCGGCCGCGGGGTTCGGTTACGTCACCCCCTGGATAGCCGGCATTGGGATGTCGGCAAGCTCCCTGCTCGTGGTGTTGAATGCACTTCGCCTCGCGGACTTCAACGGCCAAACTCGCAAATCGCGCGCAATTGCACCCGCACAACTGATGAGTCCCTGAGTCGTGGATATTCTCTATTTGCTGATCCCTCTCGGGTTGGTTCTGGTGGCCGCCATCGCTTGGTTTTTCCTTTGGTCGGTCAAATCAGGACAATTTGATGACCTTGAGGGACCTGGCCATAGTATATTGATGGATGACGATCAGCCTCCATCCAAAATGATGGGGTAGTCCAAACAAAAACCTGACAAATCAAGCTAACCCAATTCGAATAGGCGGATTTGACATGAATCGGTCTATAAGGATAATCGTGTCCGAATAGCTGCTTGTTCTGGCTAGATATTTTCGTCCTAACCTGAGGGAGACGCCCATGGAAGCAACCACGTACAACTATAAGATCGTGCGTCAGTTCGCCATCATGACCGTTGTGTGGGGTATTGTCGGCATGCTGGTAGGTGTACTGCTGGCCGCGCAACTGATCTGGCCTGAACTGAATATTGGCCCCTGGCTGACCTATGGCCGATTGCGGCCGCTACACACCAACGCGGTGATCTTTGCCTTTGGCGGCAGCGCGATGTTCACGGTCATCTATTACATCGTCCAGCGAACCTGCCATGTCCGGTTGTTTGCCGAAAAGTTGGCCGCCTTCACCTTCTGGGGATGGCAGGCGATCATCGTGGCAGCCGCCATTTCGCTGCCCTTGGGTTTCACGACTTCCAAAGAATACGCGGAACTGGAATGGCCGATTGATATCGCGATAACGATTGTGTGGGTGGCTTTCGCGGTCGTGTTCTTCGGCACCCTGATCAAACGCAAGACGCCGCACATCTATGTGTCCAACTGGTTCTTTGGGGCTTACATCATCACCATCGCTGTTCTGCATATTGTGAACAGCGCGGAACTGC
Organism: Thiobacillaceae bacterium; assembly: GCA_035635075.1. Taxonomy (GTDB): domain Bacteria; phylum Pseudomonadota; class Gammaproteobacteria; order Burkholderiales; family Thiobacillaceae; genus DASQBT01. Next base: position 19,942 of record DASQBT010000221.1, read on the forward strand.
CGGTTGGTCCCATGAAGTCCTATTCGGTTTATGCCGGAGCCCAGGACGCCATGGTTCAATGGTGGTATGGCCACAATGCCGTGGGCTTCTTCCTGACCACCGCGTTCCTGGGGATGATGTATTACTTCATTCCCAAGCAGGCCGGCCGCCCCATCTACTCCTACCGGCTGTCCATCGTGCACTTCTGGGCGCTGAATTTCACCTACATGTGGGCGGGCCCGCACCATCTGCAATACACTGCCCTGCCCGACTGGGCCCAATCGCTGGGCATGGTGTTCTCCCTGGTTCTCCTGGCTCCCTCCTGGGGCGGCATGATGAACGGCATCATGACCTTGTCCGGCGCCTGGCATAAGCTGCGCACCGACCCCATTCTCAAGTTCCTGGTCACCGCCCTGTCCTTCTATGGGATGTCCACGTTCGAGGGTCCCATGATGTCGGTGAAAACCGTGAACGCCCTGTCGCATTACACCGACTGGACCATCGGTCACGTGCATTCCGGCGCCCTGGGCTGGGTGGCGATGATCTCGGTTGGCTCTCTTTACTACCTGATTCCGCGCTTGTTCGGCCGGGAAGAGATGTACTCCATGAAGCTGGTCACCACGCATTTCTGGGTCGCGACCATCGGCGTGGTGCTGTATATCGCGGCCATGTGGATTGCGGGGGTTGCCGAAGGTCTGATGTGGCGTGCGTCCAACCCGGATGGCACCCTTCAATACGGCTTCGCGCAGGTCGTCAAGGCCATCTATCCCTTCTACTCCATTCGTCTGATAGGCGGTTTGATGTTCTTCGGCGGCATGTTGATCATGGCCTACAACGTGTGGAAGACCATCAGCATTGGCAAAGCCGTGAATGACGCGCCTATCCCCGTTCCGGCTCATGCCTAATAGAGAGGAGAAAACAATGGCTTTCTCACATCAGAGTATTGAAAAGAATACCGGCTGGCTGATCCTGCTGACCATTCTGATCATCAGCGTGGGCGGTCTGGTGCAAATCGTGCCGCTGTTCTTCCAGCGCTACGTGACCCAGCCTGTGGAAGGGCTGAAGCCCTACTCGGCGCTCGAGTTGTCGGGCCGGGACATCTATATCCGGGAAGGCTGCGTCGGGTGTCATTCGCAGATGGTGCGCCCCTTCCGCGCCGAGACCGAACGCTATGGCCACTACTCGGTCGCCGGGGAATATGTCTATGACCGGCCTTTCCTGTGGGGCTCCAAGCGCACCGGACCGGACTTGCAACGATTGGCTGGCCGCTATTCGGATGACTGGCACCGTATCCATCTGACGAACCCGCGCGACGTCGTTCCCGAATCCAACATGCCAGCCTATGCGTTCCTGGCAAACACACCGCTGGACAACAGCACCATCCAGGCCAAGATGCGCGGCCTACGGATGCTGGGCCATCCCTATACGGATGAGGAAATCGCCAGTGCGCCCAGGGATCTTGAAGGTAAGACTGAGATGGACGCGTTGATCGCATACCTGCAAAGCCTGGGCCGCGCCATGAAGGACGTGAAGTAATGGACGGCGCAATGATAAATGCGGTTCTGACCGTTGTATTTTTCCTGACCTTCGGCGGCATCGTGTGGTGGGCCTATGGCAAGGACAGAAAGCAGCGGTTTGAGAACGATGCCCAAATTCCCCTGTTGGACGACGAAGCGGTCGTTAAAGGAGACAAGCAATGAACGCTATGCTGGAATTCACGAGCGACTTCTGGAGTTGGTACATTTCGATCATTACCGTGGTAAGTCTCGTCGGTGTGGCGATATTCCTTTACTCGCAGAGAACGCAGCGGCTCGCCCCGGGACAAAAAGCCGAAGAGATGGGACACAAATGGGATGGCGATTTGGTGGAACTGAACAATCCCCTGCCCAGTTGGTGGGTCAACCTGTTCTGGATCACGCTGATATTTGCCGGGGTTTACCTGGTCCTTTACCCCGGTCTGGGCAGCTTCAAGGGTGTGCTCGGCTGGACATCCTGGGGGCAGTACAACCACGAAATGCATGAGGCCAAGGAAGAGTATGATCCCATCTTCAATCAATTCCTCGGCCAGCCCATACAGCAGGTGGCGGCAAACAAGGAAGCACATGAAATGGGCCAGCGGCTGTTCCTGACCTACTGCTCCCAGTGTCACCAATCGGATGCAAAAGGCGCCGCAGGCTTTCCCAATCTGACCGACAGCGATTGGCTGTACGGCGGCGACCCAGAAACCATCAAAGCCACCATCGCGAACGGACGCGCGGGTGTGATGCCTCCGTGGGAAACAGTTCTGGGCGCTCAAGGCGTCAAGGAAGTCGCCAATTATGTCCTCTCCTTGTCGGGCCGCCCCCACGACGCAGCACTCGCCGCAGCGGGCAAGGCAAAGTTCGACGCCAACTGCACGGCCTGCCACGGGCCCGATGGCAAGGGAATGACTGCCATGGGCGCGCCCAATCTGACGGACAAGGTATGGCTTTATGGCGGCAGCGAAGCAACCATTATGGAGACCATTGCCAAGGGCCGTAATGGCAATATGCCGGCACAACTCGACAAACTGGGGGAGGCCAAGGTGCATTTGCTTGCTGCCTACGTATATGGCCTGGGCGGCGGACAGCCGGCACCGGCACCGGCGCCTCAAGCAGCGCCGGCGCCAACCTCCGAAGCCGCGGCACCGGCTACGCCTGATGGAGAAACGAAGAAGTGATGGTAGACAATGCTGATTTGCTTGCGGCGCTGTGTGCGGTGATGAGCATCACTTGATCATCAGCACGACCACCCCGGCTCCGTCTTCGGAGCCGGGGCATTCTGAGGCGGGCCATACGAACTATGGCATCGAATCACATTGCGCGCCTCAGCCGATAGCACGCTGATTTGTTCCTAACGCATGGATACCCGCTCTCACCAACCTGCCGTCAACGACATCAATGATGACGTCGAACGGTCACTCTACGCCGTCCGGCAGAAGATCTTTCCGCGTGCGGTTCACGGCGCATTTGCCAACTGGCGGGTGTTCTTTGTCGTCCTTACGCAGGCAATTTATTATGGCCTGCCCTGGCTCACCTGGAGTGGTCGGCAGGCAGTCCTGTTTGACCTGACCAATCGGAAGTTCTATATCTTTGACTGGGTGTTCTTCCCCCAGGACTTCATCTGGCTCACCGGCCTGCTGATCATCGCCGCCTATTCGCTCTTCCTGTTCACCGCGATTGCAGGGCGCTTGTGGTGCGGATTTGCTTGCCCGCAGACCGTTTACACGGAGATGTTCCTGTGGGTGGAAAGAAAGCTTGAAGGCGACCGCCCCAAGCAGATGAAACTGGACAAACAAGGCTGGAATGCGGAAAAGATTCTGCGCCGGGGTGGCAAGCATCTGATTTGGATACTTATCGCATTCTGGACCGGCTTCACGTTCGTCGGCTATTTCACTCCGATCCAGACCTTGGGCTTTGAGTTCATTACCTGGACGCTGGGGCCATGGGAGACATTCTGGGTGTTTTTCTATGGCTTCGCCACCTATGGCAACGCCGGCTTCATGCGCGAACAAGTATGCAAATACATGTGCCCCTATGCCCGTTTTCAGAGCGTGATGTTCGATCCCGACACGCTAATCGTGTCGTACGATCCCGGCATGGGCGAGCCGCGCGGTTCCCGTTCCAAGTCCACCGACTACCGGGCAGCGGGCTTGGGCACTTGCATAGACTGCAGCATCTGCGTGCAGGTCTGCCCGACCGGCATCGACATTCGCAATGGCCTGCAATATGAGTGCATCGGCTGTGCAGCCTGCATCGACGGTTGCAACCAGGTCATGGATAAGATGGGTTACCCGCGAGGTCTCATACGCTACACGACGGAAAGCGTCTTGAAGGGCGAGTACACCGACAAGAGCATCCTGAGCCATGTATTTCGCCCGCGCGTTGTCGTCTACAGCGCCATTCTGCTGGCCATTGGTGTCGCCTTTCTCTACACCATCGCCACTCGGGTGCCGTTGAGGGTCGATGTGATACGCGACCGCACCACGTTGTCCCGGGAAACCGAGGACGGCCGGGTGGAGAACCTTTACCGGGTTGAGATCATCAACATGGATGACTCGGCTCACCGGTACCGTATCAGCGCCCGCGGCGTGGAGGGAATCACGGCCGTGCCAGACAACGACCGGCTGGCTGCCGACCCGCTGACCACCGTGGAGATGCCCATTCGCCTGATTGCCGATCCTGCAAATCTCAAGTCCCGGTCCACTCCGGTTGAGATCGTCGTAAGTGCGGAAGGCAATCCCAAACTGACCAGGTCGGCAAAGACCACATTCCTGTCAAGATAGACCTGACTACAAAAGGAGAAGCCATGCAAATCGTCGCTCAACAACCCTGGTATAGGCATCGCTGGCCCTGGCTGCTTTCCATCATGCCTGTCACAGCCCTAGTCATGGGCTTTACTTTCCTGTGGCTGGCCATCAAGACCGATGACGGACTGGTGTCAGATGATTACTACAGGGATGGGCTGGCCATCAATCGGATTGTGGAACGGGATGTCGCTGCCAGCAATTACCGTGTCCATGCAACGGCCAGGCTTGCCGGGGAGGTCGTCAGCCTGAAGCTTGCCGCTGATCTGCCTGCCCGGCCCGATACCTTGAAGCTGACCCTTGCCCACCCTACTCGCAAGGGGCTGGATCATAGCGTGCTGCTCACACGCGGCACAATGGGGACCTATAATGGCGCGATCCACGACGTGATTGATTCGCGCTACGACATCATTTTGGAACCCATCGACGGCGCTTGGCGCTTGGCGGGTGAATGGCATCCAGTCGGGGGTGAAACGCTCAAGCTGAGTCCGGCTCTCCTGCCCTCACGCAAAATGTAATTCAATGCATTGCACTGTTGATGCGTTGCTCAAATTTGTTTGCCAGGTCTGCAGATTGCATTCCGTGCACGTCGGGAAGGTAACCCAACCTGGTTCAAATGCGAAAGAAATCCCAGTAAACTAAGAAAGGAGAAACACCATGGATATAGTCATGAAAGAGTTGTTTGGCAGTGACATCGGACTGCTGAGCCTGTTCACCATAGGGTTCATCATCGCCATGGGCTTGTTCTTCATCATCTGGTACAAGCGCCGGATGAACAGCCAGGACGAATAAGGGAGAGCCCAATGGTGCGATGCATCAGCGTTTTCTGGCCATCCTTCCTGATCGCGGGGATGGCGGACATCGTGTTCTTCACGTTGTTTGACCCCACGGACATGATCTACCGCGGTGAGCCCTTGTTCGCCGGCCGGCTGGCCGCCTACTCCGTTGGGTTCTTCCTGTTCTGGTTGATGGGCATAGGCTCTTCCGCGCTGACCTGCTATTTCCAGAGGACTGCCAACGAAATTAACCGTTGCCCCCTGCCCCCTGCCAGTCGCCCCGAGGGTTGCCCGAAGCGCGAAGGGTGTGGAGACTGCACCTAGTACAGGCTGGCCCGCATAGTAGAATGGGCCGCCGAGCGCCCGGCCCACCCGCGCGATCGGATTGTGGGTGCGGCAGCTGCTTTACGGCACGGTGATCTTCAGTCCCTTGTAGTCATTGTGATAGACGGCGAGTTCGTCGCCGGAAGCAAATTCCCAGCCATCCGAGGAGCCGAATTCCTCTTTGTCCTGCGGTCCCAGTTTCAGCTGAAAACGTCTGAACCTGGACAGCGTTGGATTTCTGATCGCCAGAACCAAGACCAGGCTGCGGGTGGATTGATTCTTCAGTTGGGCTATCAGCCGCCGTGTCCAAAATGATTTGCGGAAGCTCACCTCAACCGGCAGCGCAGGTTTGGCACTTTCCGGTACCTGTTCGCCCACCGCCCGGGCATTAAGCCTGCCGCGCAGGTTCTCGGCCTCCTGACGCGCGGCCGCGAGGTCTCCCCTGGCCTGTGACAAATGGGCTTCCAGCCTCTGCTGGTTGACCGCATTCCTGATCAACTGGCCTTTCTGCTCCTCCATGTCGATCTTGATCATGAACGCATACAAACCGACGGCGCACAAGGCGGCAAACAGCACCGCATTGAGGACGATGGAAATCAGCAGCCTTCTGCCGTCGGTCGTTCGCTTGCCTGATACTGGGAGGCTGGTCATCGCCCCTCGTCTCCTACAGAATGCAAAACAGCGAACAACTCAAAGCCTGGCAAATCCCGCACACCAGTCAGCCTGTGGCCCGAATCCCGGCTGCGATGGCATTGATCGACCGCTTGAGGGAAATCAGCCATTTTTCCCTGTCCTGGTCCGAAAGGTTGTCATTGCGGTAACGGCTGAGTAGCCGGACCTGGATATGGTTGAGCGGATCCAGGTAGGGCTTGCGGCGCGAAATTGACAGGGCCAGGGGCGGGTTTTCTTCCAGGGCGTAGGACAGTCCGGCCACGGCGAGCACGCCCTTGAGGGTCCGGTCGAATTCATCGGCAATCTTGCGGTACACCGCGCACGCATTTTCGTTGGGCCACAGTTCCGCATATTCCCCGGCAATCTCGATGTCGGCCTTGGACAGCGCCACCTGCACGTTGGACAGCAGGGCGCGAAAGAATGGCCATTCACGATACATACGCTTGAGCAGAGCGGACTTATCCGCATCGTCAATAACGCCGGATAGCGCCGCGCCAATGCCATACCAGGCCGGCAGGGTGTGGCGTGACTGGGCCCAGCTGAATACCCAGGGAATCGCGCGGACCGAAGTCATGGAGCGATCGGCCTTCTTGCGGTGGGAAGGCCGTGAGCCGATGTTGAGCAGCCCGATCTCGGTGATCGGCGTGCTCTCGTAGAAATAATCCAGGAAGCCTTGCGTGTTCTCGGTCAGATCCCGGTAAGCCGTTTCGCCGCGCTCCGCCAGTTCCGCCATCAAGGAGAGGAAAACGGGATCCACTGCGCGCGGCGCACCCAGCAGTCCACAGCTGGCCTTGATCAGTCCGGTGGCGCCCATGCCGATTTCATAACTTGCAGTCTCCGGGTTGCTGTACTTGTAGTACAGCATTTCGCCCTGTTCGGTGAACTTGATCTGCCCGGCCACCGTGCCGGGCGGCTGGGACAGGATAGCCTCATGCGTCGGGCCGCCGCCGCGCCCGACCGTCCCACCGCGCCCGTGAAACAGTCGGCACTCGAGCCCATGGTGACTGGTGATCGCAACGATCCTGAGCTGCGCCTGATAAAGGTTCCAGTTGGACGCCAGGATTCCGCCGTCCTTGCACGAGTCCGAATAACCCAGCATGACTTCCTGCATATTGCCGGAAGCCTTGAGCAGCGACCGATAGACCTCGTTGGAGAACAGCGTTTCCAGCACCTCCTCGCTGCGGCGCAAATCGTCCACGGTCTCAAACAGGGGCGCGACCGAAAGTTTGCAGTACCAGTTGCCTTTCTTCCCGGTCAGTCCCACCAGCCGCCCCAGGAACATCACTTCCATCACATGCGAGGCGGTGTGAGTCATGGAGATCACATACGCGCCGAAAGTTTCGCTGCCCACTTCGTTCATCAGGCGGGCGATCTGCCGGAATACCTCCAGGGTCTCGCGCGACTTGTCCGATAGCACCAAGTCACTGACGTAAAGCTCGCCCTCCTGCACGATCCAGCGGACAAGTTCGTCCAGCTTGCCCTGTTCGTCAGCCACAAGGTAATTGGAATCGGGGTCGAGCTGGCGCAGGATCTCTCCCACCGTCTGGGTGTGAACCGTAGACTCCTGCCGGATGTCGAGTTGCAACAAATGGAAGCCGAAGCTTTCAACAAGCCTGATCAGATCCTGCAGGTCTGCGTCGGCCACCGCCCGGTCACCGTGGCTGACCAGGGATGAACGGATCAGGTACAGGTCTTCCAGCAGTTCGCGCACCGTCCCGTAGGCCATGGCGGAAGGTTTTTCGCGTTCATCCGCAAGCTTGCGCTGCACCTGATCCAGGTTTTCACGCAGCCGAGCCATCATGATCGACAGGAAGCGCCGGTAAGGCTCGCGCGCAAAGCTCTGCACCGCCGTGCCGAAAAACACCTTGCTGCCGAAACGCGTCTCCAGCCAAGCCAGCCGCGCGGCCAACAGCGCCGGCAGCTTGCACCATTGCAGGCTGTGGGTCAGCACATGGCGCAGTTCATCCATGCGGCGCAGATATTCATGCAGCGCAGTTTCCATCTGCTTGTATACCGCCCAGCGCGTCACCTCCGGGGTGACAAACGGATTGCCGTCGCGATCGCCACCGATCCAGGAGCCGAAGCGAATGAAACTCGGCACATTGACCACCGGTTCACCGGCCTCATTCACGCCGTAATGTTTTCTGATCGCCTTGGTGAAATAACGATAGGCCAGCGGAACCGCTGCAAACAGACTGTCCCGGACATAGTAGAGTCCGTTGCGAACCTCGTCCTGCACCTCCAGCTTGTCACTGCGCAGTTCATCGGTCCGCCACATAACGCGTATCTCGCGCGACAACATCTCGATCAGTTCCTCCTGCTCGTTCCTGCCCAGCAGGGGATCGTACAGGCGGTCGCACACCACGAAGATCCGCCTCAGGCTCTCCATAACCGCCCGGCGCCGTGCCTCCGTCGGATGGGCGGTGAATACGGGCGAGTAGCGCAGCTGATTGGCGAGGGATTGCAGGGTTTCAGCCGTCACTCCCCGGGCTTTCAGATCTCCCAGGGTGTGATCAAATGAGCCGACCCAGGGGTCGCCGCCCATTGCAAGCTGGCGCCGGCGATTTCTGTGGGCGAAGCTTTCTTCGGCAATATTGACCAGGCTGAAATAGGTTGAAAAGGCGCGGATCACCTGCTCCAGGCGGTCGGGCGGCAGGCCTTCGATCAAGCCCATCAGCCGCAGGCGCAAGGTCTTGTCTTCTTTCTGATGCAGGTCGACAAAGCCGGCACGCAAGGCCTCCACTGCCTCAAACAATTCCTGCCCGGCGATTTGTCTCAACACGTCGCCCAATAGGGTACCCAGAAGGCGAACCTGGGCGCGCAATTCATCGTCGGTCAGCAGGTGCAAGGGCGCGTTCATGGGAAGGGGGATTCGAAGCTAGAGGGTAAGGCAAACAGCGTTCGATTTTCTCATTTTTCGCTAACCCAGCCAAACCCGGGCGTTCCTGAACATGCGCATCCAGGGGCCGTCTTCGCCCTGCCAGTCTGACGGTTTCCACGAGAGCTGGACGGCACGGAACACCCTCTCCGGGTGGGGCATGAGAATGGTGAACCGGCCGTCCGGCGTGGCAAAACCTGTGGCGCCATCGGGTGACCCATTGGGGTTGAGCGGGTAGGCCCGCGTCGGCCGCCCATCATGATCGATATAGCGCAAGGCCAGCTTGGCCTGTCCAGCGTGCCTCGGGTCGCGGTAAACAACGCGGCCTTCCCCATGAGCCACGGCGATGGGCATGCGCGAGCCAGCCATGCCCGCAAAGAACATGGACGGACAGTCCAGCACTTCCACTTCAACAAAGCGGGCCTCGAACTGTTCAGACTGATTGCGCAAGAACTGCGGCCACGCTTCTGCGCCGGGAATAAGATCGTGCAACTGGCTCATCATTTGGCAGCCGTTGCAGACGCCCAAGCCGAAGGTATCCGCACGCTGATAGAACGCTTCGAATTCATCACGCGCACGCCGGTTAAACAGGATAGACTTGGCCCAGCCCCCGCCCGCGCCCAGCACGTCACCGTAAGAAAATCCACCGCAGGCTACCACGCCCTTGTAACCCTGCAGGGAGATGCGGCCGGACAGCACGTCGCTCATGTGCACGTCGAATGCGGCGAATCCCGCCCGGTCAAATGCGGCGGCCATTTCAACCTGTCCGTTTACACCCTGCTCACGCAGGATCGCAACCCTGGGTCGGGCGCCTCCGGCAACAAAGCGCGCGGCCACATCGTCCTGCGGGTTGTAGGTCAACGCATAGGAAAGTCCCGGGTCAGCCGCCTGAACCTGCCCGAACTCCTCCAGAGCGCACGCGGGGTTGTCCCGCAAGCGGGCGACCTGATAGCTCGGCATCGCCCACAGCGCCTGCAACTCTTCACGCGGCATGTCGTAGATGACCTCACCCAGGCGCAGGATGCGGATATGGTCGTGCGGGTCAGGCTCACCAATGACATGAATCTCGCTGCGCAGCCCCCCATCGATGAAAGCCCGCAGCACAGCAGCCGTATCGCTGCGCCGCACCTGAATCACCGCGCCCGCTTCCTCGTTGAACATGACGCGCAGCAGCCTGATCTGCCGTTCGCTGGAGGTCATTTGCTCGGGATCCGGTTCGGGTTCGCCCTCCTCCTCCACAAGATGACGAATCAAATCCTGGCACAGTTCATCCAGTTCCAGGGTCAGGCCGCAATGGCCGGCAAACGCCATTTCACACAAGGTGACAAACAAACCGCCATCGGAACGGTCATGGTAGGCGAGCAGCCTGCCTTCGCTGCGCAGCCGCTGGATCACCCGAAAAAAGTTCGTCAGGGTTGGCGCGGCAGGTGCGTCCGGACATCGATCGCCCACCTGTTTGTAAACCTGCGCCAGCGCGGATGCGCCAAGTCGATTCTTGCCCAGGCCCAGATCGATCAGGATCAGATCCGATGCTCCACAATCGGTGCGCAATTGTGGAGTGCTATGCAGGCCCGCATCCGGCGTGCGCGCAAACGCAGACACTACAAGGGAAATCGGCGCGGTGACAGATTTCTTCTCACTACCCTCCTCCCATACCGTTTTCATGCTCATGGAGTCCTTGCCCACCGGGATGCTGATGCCCAGTTGCTGGCAATAGTTGGATACGGCTTGCACCGTATCGAAGAGGGCGGCGTCTTCGCCAGGATGTCCGGCCGGCGCCATCCAGTTGGCCGACAATTTCACATCGGAAAGTTCTTCGACGCTTGCCGCCGCAAGATTGGTAAGGGCCTCCGCTATCGCCATGCGGCCGGACGCGGGCGCATCGATCAGGGCCAGGGGTGCTTTCTCCCCGATGGCCATCACCTCTCCCCTCAGGCTCAGATAACCCATCAGGGTGATGGCGCAATCGGCCACCGGAACCTGCCAGGGGCCCACGCACTGATCTCGGGCCGTCATGCCGCCCACGCTGCGGTCGCCGATGGAAATCAGGAACATCTTGGACGCCACACCCGGCAGGGACAGGACGCGCTGCGCCGCTTCATGCAGCGTGATGCCTTCAAGGTTGAGCGGCACCAGATCGCGCCGGCCATGCGCCACAACGCGGGTCATTTTTGGCGGCTTGCCCAGTATCACGTCCAGTGGCACATCCACGGAGTAATTTCCCAGCACCTCGTCCGCCACCTGCAGCCAGCCGTCGGCTGTGGCTTCCCCCAGCACGGCAAACGGGCAGCGCTCACGCGCACAAACCGCGCCAAACGCGCCGATGCGTTCGGCGGCTATGGCCAGCACATAGCGTTCCTGGGCCTCGTTGCACCAGATCTCCTTCGGCGACATGCCGGACTCTTCCGAGGGCACGGCGCGCAGTTCGAAGCGACCGCCCTTGCCGCCACCATGCACCAGTTCCGGCAGCGCGTTGGACAGGCCGCCCGCCCCCACATCGTGTATGGAAAGGATGGGGTTGTTCTCTCGCATCTGCCAGCAGCGGTCGATCACTTCCTGGGCGCGACGCTGCATTTCCGGGTTGCCGCGCTGCACCGAATCAAAATCAAGATTCTCCGCATTGGCCCCGGTCGCCATGCTCGAGGCCGCACCGCCGCCCAGTCCGATCAGCATGCCCGGGCCGCCCAGTTGTATCACCAGCGCCCCGCCGGGCAGCATCTGTTTGTGCACATGGTCCGCGCGAATATTGCCCACGCCACCCGCCAGCATGATCGGCTTGTGATATCCGCGCATCTCGCCGCCGGCCTTTTCCTCGAAGGTGCGGAAATAGCCCGCCAGATTGGGCCGACCGAACTCATTGTTGAACGCGGCTGCGCCTATCGGACCCTCGATCATGATCTGAAGCGCAGAAACGATGCGGCCGGGCCTGCCGTAAAGCGGGTGAGGCGTTGCACCCGTTGCGGCTCCATATCGTTCCCAGGGCTGCTCGTAGCCGGGAATATTCAGATTGGAGACTGAAAACCCACACAACCCGGCCTTGGGCTTGGAGCCGCGCCCGGTTGCGCCCTCGTCACGTATTTCCCCGCCGGAGCCGGTCGCTGCACCGGGAAAGGGCGCAATGGCGGTCGGATGGTTGTGGGTTTCCACCTTCATCAGGATATGGGTGAGCTCGGGGCCGTATGCATACTGCCCGTTTCCGTCCGGGTAGAAGCGCTCGATCCGCGCGCCCTCGATCACCGACGCGTTGTCCTCATACGCGGACAGGGTGCCGGTCGGTGACGCCTTGTGGGTATCGCGGATCATGCCGAACAGACTCTTGTCCCTGGCCTCCCCGTCGATGATCCAGCTCGCGTTGAAAATCTTGTGGCGGCAATGCTCCGAATTGGCCTGGGCGAACATCATGAGTTCGACGTCCGTGGGATTGCGCCCTAGGCGGGTGAAGTTCTCGGTCAGATAATCGATCTCGTCGTCGGACAGCGCGAGTCCCATCGCCCGGTTTGCCGCTGCCAGCGCCACGCGCCCACCGCCTGAAACATCCACGGTTTCCAGCGGCCGCGGCGCAACATGGCGAAACAGGGTTGCGGCCTGCTGGGGCGACTGGAGTACCGTTTCCGTCATGCGGTCGTGAATCAGAGGCAGCAGCCGGCTTTGCTCCTCTGCGGTGAAGCCTTCCCTGCCCGAGCTTTCCAGGTGATAGCCAATCCCTCGCTCGATGCGCGCAACCTTGTCCAGGCCGCAGTTATGCAGAATATCCGTGGCCTTGCTGGACCACGGCGAGATGGTTCCAAAACGCGGCGTAACTAGAAACATGGAGCCAGGTCGGTCCTCATGGACTGTTTGATTGCCTACCCCCAGCACCCGATTGAGTACGCTCGCTTCTGTTCCCGACAAAGGCTCGCTTAACTCAACAAAATGCCAGAAGCAGGTTGCAATACGCTCCAAGGCGATGCCCGACTTGCGGGCCTCGTCACGGATTTTTGCCAGACGGAATTCGGATAAGGCGGATCCTCCGCGCACCGTGAGAATCTGGGCCATGGGCAGCTTGGCGACGAGTTGAAACGGTTATTTTACCCGAGCCCGCTGTCGAGCTTGCGCACCGCCGCGCACCTCAATACTGCGACAATCCCATCGCAGGATGGGTCCGTTTTTGCAATCTCGGTCGCTAAAGACAACTATCAGGCTGAACGACGATGGGCCCCGCAAACACAAAAAGGCAGCCGAAGCTGCCTTTCCCGTGTTGCGCTCGATGCGCGATACCCTCAAACCCGGCGCTTGAATTCGTTGGTCCGGGTATCGATCTCGATCTTGTCGCCGATGGCGACGAACGCCGCCACTTGAAGTTCGTAGTGGGTGGGCTTGATGCGGGCCGGCTTCATGACCTTGCCGGATGTGTCGCCACGTACGGCCGGCTCGGTGTATTCCACTTCGCGAACCACGGTAGTAGGCAGGTCCACGGACAAGGCCTTGCCCTCGTAGAACACCACTTCCACCGGCATGCCGTCATCCAGATAGTTGAGGGCATCGGCCATGTTGTCCGGTTCAATCTCGTACTGGTTGTAATCGGAATCCATGAAGACATACATGGGGTCGGCAAAATAGGAGAACGTGCACTCCTTCCGATCCAGCGTGACAAGATCGAATTTCTCATCAGCCTTGTAGACGCTCTCGGTGGCTGCGCCGGAAAGCAGGTTCTTGAGCTTCATCTTGACCACGGCGGCATTGCGGCCGGACTTGTTGTACTCGGCCTTTTGCACAACCATCGGATCGGAGCCGATCATCACCACGTTGCCGGCGCGAAGTTCCTGGGCGGTTTTCATCTTACTGCGTCCTGAAGAAAGTTCTAAAAAACAAGATATTATAACTTACTCAAGGCAAATTTCACCAGACTTTCGGACTGGCTGGGAAGAACCGCAAGCTCGTCCGCCCAGCCGCGCGCCCGGGCTTCCCAGCCAGGCAGGGCTTCCGGCCAGGCAAAGGACACAGGGGCACCGTGATTCCACGCGGAAAACAGGCTTTGCAGTTGAGTCCTGAACGGAGGCGAGGCCCCGTCCAGATAGCGATCCAGCCAAGCCTGGACCTTCTTCCCGTGCGTGTCGCCCTCCTGCACGTAGGCTTGCCACAGCACGGGCCGCCCGGCGAACTGCGCGCGCACAAAAGAGTCCTCGCCCCGCACGATATTCAGGTCGCAGGCCCACAGCAGCCGGTCATACTGGTCTTGCGCGAGAAATGGCAAGACATACAGGGTGAGGTTGCCGCGCTCGAAGCGATCCCCCGCTTGAGCCCGGCTTTGGCCAAAATGCGCTAAAGCCGGCGCGAGAGCCTTGCTCTGGGGCAACAGGCAGCTCACCGGACCGGCGTGACGGGACAGGCTTTCAAGCAAGGACGAAATCGACGGGTTGTCATAGGCGAAAAGGGACACGCGCAACTCCTCCGCCTCAGGCAGCGGAACCTGCAGCTGCTGCCAGAGCGCGATCTGGGCCTTGGTATCCAGTTGAAAGGCCCGTACAGCTCCGATCAACCCCTGTTCTCGCAACAGCCCGCCCGTGGCTGGGGTGTACCCGGGAAAGAAAAAGTACCGTACCAGGGGCAAGCGTGGATGAGGTGAGGCAAGGCCATGACAGCCTTCCACCCAAGCCTCGGCGGACAGGTATTCGAGATTGACCCAGACGGGCTTCACCGTTTGCGCCGCCATCTGCTGGAGAAAGGACTCCGGCAGATTGCAGGCAAAGGCCTCAATCACCAATTGATGCGGAACAACTTCGGCCAATTGGGAAGCCCAGTGATGCACCTCTACACCGCGCCAATTCTGAATTTCCGCGTCTGGCGTAACGTCGGGATGAAGTCGGCTGAAAGTGCGCAGGTCATCTACCCAAAGCCTGACATGCAGCCCCTGCTCTCCATGCAGCTGGCTCGCCAGCCGGGAAGCGATGCCGATGTCACCGTAGTTGTCCACGACAGTGCAGAAGAGGTCGCAGGTTTGAATTCGCTTCATCTCATCATGAACAAAAAAGCCGGGCGAACCCGGCTTTCCTGTTTGATCAAATTGCTTATTTCTTCTTCAAGCAGCCGCTCATGAATTTCCTGCGCTCTGCGCCCTTCATGCCTTTGGCCTCCACGTTGCAGTCCTTCATCTTTTGCTGCTGTGCGGTCAGAGGCTTGCCGGATTTGGACATCCCCGGGGCGGCTGCAGGAGCTTTGGCTTCCGGGGCTGGGGCTTTTGCTTCGGGCGCGGGAGCTGCCGCAGCAGGGGCCGCGGCCTGGCTGCCGGAAAGACAGGACTTCATGAATGCCTTGCGCTCGGCGCCCATTTTGCCTTTGGCCTGGGCGCTGCAATCTTTCATCCGGCTCTGCTGAGCCGTTTCAGCCAACACCGGGCCCGACGCCGCGAACAGCATGGCAGCAGCCAGGGCAATCATTGCAGTATATTTCATCACATCTCCTATGTGGTTGCGTGGAGACAGGAGTTTAGCCGGATTCCGGAAAAAGCAAGCAGCCTCTTGTCAAAAATAAAAAAGCGGCGTAGAAAGCCAATAAGTCTGGCTTCCAGGCTTGAGGAGGTTGTGGATTCAGGGCATTTCGAGCGTCTTGCAATCGAACAACAAGCGGTTGGCTGCACGCAGTTAGCAGCTGGTAGCGCCAAGGGAGGGTAGTTTCTATGGCAACAGGCACCGTCAAGTGGTTTAGCGACTCCAAGGGGTTCGGCTTTATCACTCCAGACGACGGCGGCGAAGATGTGTTCGCGCATTTTTCCGCTATCAACATGAATGGCTTCAAGACGTTGAAAGAAGGCCAGAAAGTAACGTTTGAAGTAAGCCAGGGTCCGAAAGGCAAACAGGCATCCAACATCCAGGCTGCCTAGGTCTTTAAGTTACCCCAGCAAAAGCCCCGCAGCGCGGGGTTTTTTTATGGGTTTTTCCGACCGGGGAAAACGGCGTTTGGACAACAAGCATTGCCAGACGCCAGTGTTGAAATGTGGCGCAAGGCGGTTGCCAAGCTGTTCTGTCGAGAACGCTCGGTGTTGCAGGGCGAGCAGCGGTCAGTCGATTAGCGAGACGCGGAATGTCACTTTGGGTTCGTCCGTCAATGGAGCAGTCGCGCGGCCGTCAGAGATTGCAATCTATCGCCAGCCGGTGGCCACCAGATTATCCACTCATGCCGCATCAATTGCCGCCATCTTCAAGCGTGTTTTCGTTGGGCTGAGTTTCCGCTTTCCGCAACAGCCTGCTCCGCCAAGAGGCGCACAATCGCCTCGATTCGCCGGTCAAACGCCGCGTCCGGAGGTGCGGCGGTGGCGTAGCAGCGGGCCAGCAGTGCTTCCGGTTCGAAACCCTGCGCCGAGCTGCCGTCAAAGCGCTTCTGCAATCGCTCCACCTGGCGTTCGCGGCGAGCCGTTGCGCACCTCTCCGGCGAGGGCAGGCCGAGGGCGATCTCCAAGTCGAGCAGCAAAGCTTCCCGCGTCTCTTGGCCGCTGGCAAGGTCGGCGCGCGTGACGCCGCCAGCCGCGCCAAAGCGCTGGAGGAGCAGGCAATCGATATCGGCAGGCAGAGGCGGCAAGGCGTTCCAGGCCAGTTGTGCCTCGGCTGCGACCTTCTCAATCGGCCCCCCCGCAAGCGCCGCCGCCTCGACGCGCTCCGCCAGGGCGGCTCTTTGTGCCAGCAGTTCAAGTCGCGACCGACGTGTATCCCTGCGCAGTTCATCGAGACGCCGATGCGCCTGCCGCTGCAGATCATTCGCCCGCATCTCCAGAGGGTCCACGGGGTCGTGAGCGGCCGGCCGCGCGGCTTCCCAGTCTGCACGGAAGTGGGTCAGCGCATGCTTGATCCCGTTGCCATCGGCGCTCGCCAGGGTGGCCGCGAAGGCATCCAGCAGCATCTGGCGCGACCGTGCCTGCTCCTGGCGCCGGGCCTCCTGCTCGGCGCGCTGCGCGTCGCGGCGCGCGA
>DASQBT010000222.1:0-40708 GCA_035635075.1 Thiobacillaceae bacterium
GCGGCATACTCCGCAAGCTTCCACCCTGATCTGGATTTGACCGGCACCCGCGCCCGGCACCGGCAGGCTGGCCAGGCGCAATGGCGAACCGGGGCGGTCAAGTATCATGGCACGCATCCTCGCGCCTGGCGCCGAATGCGCGCTCATCGCAGTCGCGCGACCGACACGCAGAGATCGCGCACCGCCTGGGCAGTTTTGAAGGGCGTTTCCCGATAAGAGTTGTATTCGAAGATTTCCATGACCAGCAGCCTGAAGCCCCCCCGAAGGGATTTCAATGCGTCGAGCAACTCACGCCACAAGATGCCACCCGGCGCCGGAGCGCCGACCCCGGCTCCCCAGATTCTGCACGTTCATTGTTTGTGTGTCTCCCGCATTGGTTGGGTGCACCGGCAGCTCCTGCCCTAATTCAACGCTTTCTGACCCGGTCTTGGCCGCCGAAAAATCTTGCTTCCGGTCAATGATCTGTCCACGCCAGAAGTTGCTTGCAATGGTTGAAATTCCCTACTATCGTATACCGATAGCGGTATTCGCTACTTCTTAGTCGCCATGTAAAGCGCCTGCCTGGGCGGCGGGACGTTGGCAATAATAATCTGATCAACCGGGAGGGAAACAAGTGATAGCGATCAAACCCCCAGGCTGGGGCAGACAATGCCGCACCGATTCAACGCCTGCAGATTCGACGCAACTCGGCAGCGGCCGCAAGGCCCGCTTTGTTTCAGCAACGATAACAGGCGCCCTCCTGGGAGGATCCGCTTTTGCAGGACCTCCGTTTCTGACCGATGACCCTGAGCCGGTTGAGCATAGGCACAGCGAGTTCTATGTCTTTTCCACCTATGACAAGACCAAGGAGGGAAAAGACACTGCCGTTCCAGCGTTCGAGTACAACTATGGTGTCATTCCGGATACCCAGCTGCACATCGTCATTCCCTTTGTCAGAAGCTCCCCAAATGATGCTTCGTCGGAATATGGACTGGGTGATATCGAAATCGGGGTGAAGTACCGGTTCATACAGGAAACGGAAACCATCCCGCAGGTCGGCATATTCCCGATGGCAGAACTTGCAACGGGAGACGACAACAAGGGGCTCGGAAACGGGAAGACCTGGTGGCGATTACCGGTCTGGATCCAGAAAAGCTGGGGCGATTGGAAAACCTATGGCGGCGCGGGTTACGTGATCAATCACGCCGCAGGTCAAAAGAACTACCCATTTGCCGGCTGGCTGATTCAGAAGGATCTTGGCGAAACGCTGACCCTGGGTGGGGAAATATTCGGTCGGAGCAAGGATACCGAAGACGGCAAATCCACCACGCTCTTGAACTTCGGCGGTTACTACAAATTTACTCCAGATTTCAACCTGCTCTTCTCCGCGGGGCACAGCGTGAGCGGGGAAACTCACACCATCGCCTACCTGGGACTCTGGTGGACTTGGGGCGGAGACGGAAAAGAAGATAAGAAGGCCGGCGCCGCACCCGGCCAAAATAACTGGTCCATTGCACAGCGGCAGGGGCCGCTATAGGCGCCTTCAGGGCAATGCCGCAAGTTCTTGCCCAAAAGTCCTGTGAGAAAGAAGTGAGGAGGAGAGCAGTGAATTAGACAGTATCAACAACGTCGTGCCTGAAGAACGGTCCGCTTGGTTGTAACCCTGTAAGCACCCAATGGACAGATTCGCAAGTCGGACCCTGCGACCCTCAGTCCACAACCGCCAAACATCAAAGGAGAGATTGCTATGTTGACAATGCGTAAATCAGTTATCGCAATGGGTTTTCTAATGACGCTTGCCGGAGTGAGCTATGCGGCCTCTGACTGGCTTAAAGGCAGCACCGAGGAGCAGCTGAAATCCCTTGCTGGTCTCCAGCCAGGCTTGGGGACCGTCATGATCGAGTACAGCAACCGCTTCAGCACCATGTACTATGACGCGAAAGGCGGTAACTGGGACATGGCGGGCTATCAGCTCAAGGAAGCTAAGGAGATTCAGGAAGTGGGTGAAACAACCCGGCCTGCCCGCGCCAAGGCTTTAAAGGACTTTGAGTCGCACTACCTTGACCCGCTGGATGAAGCCATCAAGGCCAAGGACTGGAAAAAGTTCAAGACTGCATTTGATGATGCCGAGAAGGGCTGCAATACCTGTCATAAATCCCAGGGCTTCCCTTACATCAAGTATGAACTTCCGAAAGCGTCTCCATCCCCAACTTCCGTCAAGCCCTGAGGGGAACTGCACTCCGCCTGGACTCTCGCCACAGAGTCCAGGCTTTTGCTTTCGCGCTATTTAAGCTTATGTCGTTGATCATTCATAGACGCAGAATTCTTCCAGAATTGCCCCCAACCTATTTTTGTCTCTTGGGTTCCGCCAATCTTCTGAATTGCAGCTCCTCCTCGAAGAGTTCCCGGAAAAGTTCCCAAACCTTGGCCTTGGCGTTGGACAGCACTTCGACGCCTTTAGGGGTCGCCGTATAAGTGCGACGTTTGCGGCCAGCCATAAGCGTTTCTTTCGAGACCAGATAGCCTTCCTTTTGCATGCCATGAAGTATGGGATAAATCGTGCCGGCACTCAGCTTGTAACCGTGCCTTGCAAGTTCTTCAATGATGCCGTGTCCGAAGATCGGTTCGCGGCTGGCATGAAACAGGATGTGAAAACGGATCATGCCACCGAGCAGCTCACGTTCTTTCACACAAGAAGCCTCTTCTTGACCCAGGGATGGCCCGCCAAATTACACACGGGCGAACAGGACTATGCTACTAGCCATCAACTTCAAGCGCCAGCGCGAAGCGGCTCCTTTGGCTCAGCACACTTTTGTGCGGCGTCGAGGATCCAGCGGCTGAGCCGGACTGAGTCATTTCTTTCACCTTTGCAAGAGGCTTCCCCGAGCCATGCAAGCAACCGTCCGCCCGTGGATCAGATCTGCGCGTGCAAAGACAGCGACCAGTGCCGTCGGCTCCTGGCATGGGAGCAGGATTACTCAGCCCCTACCCTGTGCAGCAACATCAAAGCCAGGGCCAATACACTGAACGCAGCGCCCGCCAGGAACGTAGCAGGCGCACCCTGCGCATCCCATAGAAGGCCGGCCAGCGCACTGGCAACAAGCATGGCCAGCCCGCTCGTTAAATTGAAGATACCGAAGGCCGTGCCTCTGATATCTGGGGGGGCGGCTTGCGCGACCATGGTCGCCAGGAGTCCTTGAGTCATCCCCATGTGCAGGCCCCAAAGCGCAACCCCCGTCCAGACCCATCCTGCCAAGCCGCCATGCGCCAGGGCCAGATCGGCCGTAATCAGAACCACCGCCCCAAGCATCAGCAGGCTTGAGCGCTTCATGGAATCCGCGAGTTTGCCGAATGGATAGGCGGCAAGAGCGTAAACGACATTCATGACGACCAGAACCAGGGGCGCATAGGCAATCGGAAGCCCGCCTTGCTGGGCGCGCAGAATAAGAAACGCTTCGCTGAAGCGTGCCAGGGTGAATACGGCGCCGATCCCCACCACCCGCCAATAAGGCTTGGGCAGGCGGCGCAGATTTTCGCTGCGCAGCGGATTCGTGCGCTGGCCGTCGGTGGCGTGTTCGGGCTCATGAACCCCGAATATCAGGAGCCCAACCGAAAGCATCCCCGGAATGATCGCCACCCAGAATACCGCGCGGAAATCGTTGGCCCACAGCAGCATCAGCCCCATCCCCAGCAGGGGCCCAAGAAAGGCCCCCACTGTATCCAGCGCCTGGCGCAGACCAAATGCCGCACCGCGAATCTCAGGCGGGGTAAGGTCCGCCACCAGTGCATCGCGCGGCGCACCGCGCATCCCCTTGCCCGTGCGATCAATGAGCCGCGCCGCAAGCACCATGCCGGCGCTCGACGCCAGCGCGAAAATGGGTTTGGACAACGCACCCAATCCATAACCGGCAACGGCGAGCAACTTGCGCTTGCCCAGATAGTCGCTCAGCATGCCGGAGAAAACCTTCACGATCAGCGCGGTTGACTCTGCCAAGCCTTCGATTAGGCCGACGGTAAATGCGCTTGCCCCCAGCGTCGTGACCAAGAAGACGGGCAGCAGTCCGTGGATCAGCTCGGAGGAGGTATCCATCAGCAGACTGACAAATCCGATCGCCCAGATGCTCGCTGGAATCCGCCCTGAAGGGTTTCGCGAAGTGATCAGGTTCGTCTCGAAAATTGGCGCATATAGCAGGTTAAGGCATAGCTTACACTGACAAACGCTCGGGTAATCCCCGCCCTTCGCCTGATCGCAAAGGGAAAGTTACTTTACCCGAAGACCTGAACTCGACGCGTCGTTGACAGGGCCGGGGCTTATGCTTGCACCGACGCGGGCGGAAATGGCTTGAACGATGGACAGGCCGAGGCCTGAACCATGCTCATCGCCACCTAAGACACGATAGAACGGATCGAACACACGTCGCGTTCTGCCTGAGGAATTCCAGGGCCGCTGTCTAATCATCGAGTCGTTTTCGACTAATACCATTCGCATTTATCCCCTGCGCCCATCGCGCGGCATTTCGCTTGAACCGGAATCGGCACCGACGACAAGGCCACGATCGCCTCCGACGGCCAGTTCAACTGTCCGGCTGAGAGTATTCCGGTTCTTGCCTCGGGGCGATGATGGGTCGCGTCCTTGACCTTGTCCTAGCCGCGCTTTGTCGGAAGATTAGAATGCAGATCATCATACATCCGAGAAGCGCAGCCGACGCGGAGTAGCGACTGAAAGCCAACCCGCCGGCATTGAGAGGTTTGTCGAGAAAATCGCCTACTACGGCGCCAAGGGGGCGCGTAAGAATGAATGCAGCCCAGAACAGCAGGGTGCGAGAGATACTCGTCCAATAGTATGCCGCCGCTACGAGCGTCAGCAAGGTGCTGAAGACCACGGCACCGGCCTCATAGCCAAGTCCCGCCGTGCCAGCCGTCCAATCGCCCAGTGCCGTGCCCAGGGTTTGCGAGAACATGATCGTCACCCAATAGAAGATCTCGGCCTTTGCAGAACTGACAGTATCGACTGAGACGGTGCCGAGTGAGCGATACCAGACTGCCAAAGATGCCATCAACAGGGCAAACAACAGCGACGCTCCCCCCGCATAGCCGATTCCAAGCGAGCGGTCCGCAAAATCCGCCAAGGTCGTCCCGACTGTTGTTGTTGCAATGACGGTTGTCCAGTACAGGAAGGGATGAAAGCCCTTTGCCTTGATCTGAGCCGCGACGGCAACCAGGAAGATGGCCGCGAAAATGGCTGTTGCAACCAAATAACCCAGATTCATCGACATGGACACGGCATCACCACCGGTTTCACCCAATGTGGTTGCGGCAATTTTGATGACCCAGAAGATCAAAGTGACTTCTGGAACCTTGCTCCAGGTGCGTTCGGTAGTGATGTTCATACGTCTGTCCTTTTGCCGTTCAGGAATTCAATTGCTGTCTCACCGACTGCCATAGACATCAACTTGATGCTCCGTGGCTTGCGGCATCTTGTTCAACCCAATGTCGTGTGAAACAGGCTTGGCAGTGTGCCTATGACAGCTTCCTAAGTGAGGCGATTCAAATGAGTTGTTGTCCGCAGTCTTCACGGCCACACTTAAGCCAGCCATAGCAACTTATCGAGTTGGCCAATTCCCGTCAGGCGTGCTTGAGCCCCAAGACACCACCCGGTTCCCGCGATGGAAATGGAAGCATTCCGCGTTTTGGCGCTTAGTCCGCATTTGGCCCTTCCGCTGCGCTACAAGTTCTTGCCAGGCTTCCAGCTAAGGATCTCAAATTCCTGGTGTCCAAGTCGCTGTGCCTTCGGATCATAAACGCGGTACTCAAGGTGGGTTACCTGGTCGGGTTTGCCAAACAAGTCTTGTGCCTGGGTGCTGCATGCCTGCGCGCCAGCAGTATCGACATGCTCGCTTCTACACACCACCACCTTGTTTCCGGCTTGCAATGCACCCCTGTCTATCCACGGCGATTGCGCCAGATCAAGACCGTATAGGGCATGCGGATGATCGCTCGAATAGAACGCCAGGTCATAGGGCAGCGGAAAGGTGCCCGCGACGAATTGTATGGGTTGTCCATAAGTGGTCCGGTAGTAGCGGGTGACGTCCGCCGCTAGGGTCTTGGAAAGAGCGTACGAAGGGGGCGCAGGATAGGTGCGGTATCGCCCTTCCCACAGCAGCGCAATGATCAGCGCAATTGCAAGATACAGAACTCCCGCGTACGCGATCCGCCGCACATAGCCGGACGCCTGAAATCTTCGGGGCGTGAGGTCAAGCAGGGCCCAGCCCAGAAAAAGGAGGGGGGGAATGAGCCAGGAAGACACAGGGCTGATGTTCTGCGCCCAGGCCGCCAGCAGGGTCAGCACCACGCTTGAGGCCAGAATAACCAAGCCCAGCCGGGGGGTCCTCTTGCCGGCGCTGGCAGTCGCAGGAAGCCGAAAAAGCGAACCGGCGAAGGTAAGCAGCGCAATGCCGCTAAACTGGACGACGCCGATGATGGTGATCGCGTAGGCCATGAAGCCGGTCGCCTGGTCGGCGGCCTCATGTGCAGCGCGCATGTAATGTAGCCCGGGCCAGCCATGCCGGATCGACCAGATCACATGCGGCGAGATCAGCAGCACGGCAGTCGCTGCGCTGAGCGCCGACCCCTTGAGAAATTCGGCCAAGGGCGGACGCAGGCTGATCAGCACGCTTAGTCCGATGGCAACAAACAGCACCAGCGCATAGTACTTGGTGAGCAGGGCCGCCGCGCCAAATACGCCCGCGGCGATGAACCAGGACGGCCGGCGACTTTCCAGCGCATGAAGCATGCTCCATAGGAATCCCGCAATGAACGGGAGCTGCGCGGTGTTGGCGTTGTACTTGTAGCCGCTATCCGGACCAAAATGACTGCACAAGGAAGTCAGGACGATGGCGGCAAGCACCTTGTCTGCCGGCAGCATCCGGCCCATGGCCAGCGCCATCAGCCACAGGGCGATGCCCAGGTTCAATTCGTTGAGCAGGTAATAGGCCCAATCCGTGGTGGGGAAAAGCCTAAACCACGCAGCCGTAATCCAGCCAAACAGAGGGGGGTGCTTGTTGGTGCCCCACTGCCATTCCCTGCCCCAGGCATAGTTTTCCACCATGTCAGCGCTGTCAAGATAATGCCGGGAAAGGCTAAACGCGGCCCACCAGACCGCACAGAAGCAAAGGATGTACAGCACAGTCCAGCGCCGGTAGCGGTCTTCATCAGAGCTATTCATTATCTTCAGGCGCGGCAATCCTTGCAGCCCGTCCGGTTGAGTGTGTCGGACGGAGTATCCACAGCAAGGATTACGATTGGCTTACAACCCGATCAGGGGAATTGCAGGGTGAACAAGGCTCCGCCCAGCGGGCTTCTCTTAACACTTACTTGTGCGCCATGGCTGCGCGCCACTTCCTGAACGATCGACAAACCCAGGCCACTGCCTTCGATGTCTGTGCTTTCCGGCGCCCGGTGGAAGCGCCGGAAAATAAGCGGCCATTCGGTTTCCGGAATGCCGGGGCCGCTGTCAGCCACGGAGACCCTAGGCGGGGAAGCCTCACCAGACACGGTGATGGTTCCGCCATCCGGGGTGAATTTGAGCGCATTTTCCACCAAGTTCTTCAAGGCTTCCCTCACCAGGATGGCGCTGCCCTGGACCGGAATGGTCTGTTCGCTGCCATCGTAGCCAAGATCGATGCGCCGGGCTGCCGCGACCGGGACATAGTCGCCCGTCACCTCTCTCGCCAATTCCGCCAGGTCGAACACGGCGTGGGTGTTAGCGCCATTCGCCTCGGAATGCGCCAGGGCCAGCAGCTGGCGCACCAGATGCGCAAGACGGGAAGACGCTTGCTGCAGACGACTATAGGTAGCCCGGGCGCATGGACAGGAAGGATCGGACATCGCAAGCTCGATTTCGGCCGTCAGCGCCGCAAGGGGCGTCTTGATCTGGTGCGCGGCGTCCGCTGTGAATCGGCGCTGCTCCTCCTGGGCCGATCTTACCCTGGACAGAAGCCCATTGAGCGCGGAAACCACGGGTTGAAGCTCACGGGGCGCATCATGCATCGGAAGATCATCAAGCGCCTGGGCAGAGCGGGTGGTAATACACAGCCGCAGTTTTTCCAGCGGCTGCAATCCCTGGCGGACGCCAAACCACACCAGCGGCAGCGCAAGCAATAGAATCGCGCCCTGCGGTATCAGCGCCAGCTGGCTCAAGTGCAAAGCCAACCGATTGCGCCTGTTCAGCGTTTCGGCCACAAGAATCTGGAATCCGGGAAGTATCTTGTCGCTGCCATGCTGAATCGCCAGCCGCAGCGGCTTCTCATCAAGCGAAATGTAGCGGAACACCGCATGGTCGCCGATGGCAAAATGGGGCTGCCAAGGCAGGCGGGCATCTCCAGCCCGCAGCCTGCCCTCGGCGTCATATATGGCGTAATAGCGTTGATCCCGGGAATCGCTGAGAATCAACTCGATGGTCTTGGACGGATGCGGGATTGTTTCATCATTCTGCAAGCTGGAGGCGAATGATTCCCCGAGATCATCGCCGACTTCTTCTAGCACCAGATCGCGTTCCGCTTCCGCGAGATGGGAAGCATTGCGATAGGTCGAGTACGCCGCCAGGGCCAGCAGGATCACCAAGGGAACGAGCAGCCAAGCGAGCAGGGTGCGGGTTAAGGTAGGCCCTTTGCGTCCGGATTCAATCAGGGCGGTCATCCGAGGCCTCGATGAGATAGCCCAATCCGCGCACTGTCCGGATGTAAATGCCCTCCGGTTCCAGCTTCTTGCGCAGCCGGTGGATATAAACCTCGACCGCATTCGATCCTATGCTCGCATCCCAGCTTGACATCGCGGCCGTGAGGGCGTGTTTGGAAATCACCTTCCCGGCGCGATGCACCAGCGTGGACAACACCTCACGCTCCCGGCTGGAGAACTCAACTTCCCTGCCTTCCAGAAAGACCTGCCGGGTGGAGGTATCGAATGAGAGTTTGCCCAGTTCCAGTCGCGCCGATGCGGCGCCACCGTGATGACGGCGCACGAGAGCGCGCAAGCGGGCCTGCAGTTCGGCGACCGCAAAGGGCTTGGGCAGATAGTCGTCGGCTCCGCAGTCGAGCCCCGCCACGCGGTCCGCTATCGCATCCCGTGCGGTCAGGATCATGACCGGCAGGCGACTTCCACGCCTGCGCAGACGCCTGAGCACTTCCAGACCCTCCATGCGCGGGAGGCCCAGATCCAGAAGCAGCGCATCATAGCTTTCCGTCGTCAAGGCAAGGTCGGCCGCTACTCCATCGCTCACCCAGTCCACGCTGTAACCCTCCTGCTTGCACGCACGTGTAAGCAGATCTGCGAGCGCGGAATCGTCTTCAGTCAGCAGGATGCGCATCGAATGTTTGCGGATGTAAGGAAATTGAAAGGCATTCTAGGGCATTCTGCGCCAACCCATATTGAAAGCGGAGCCCGCGACGGTTCCCACAAGAAGTCCTATGTTGCCTCAAAAACGTGATACCCAAGATTACATTTCTACCCCGGAAATAAAGTCGATTTCATTCTCCAGAAGGCCTGAGCAGGAGTTCGCCGAGAAAGCCAGCTTCGCCAGGGCGCCGCGCCACCGGCTGCCCACTCTGTCGGTCGTCCTCCCTTGCTTTAACGAAGCGGCCAACCTGAACCGGCTGTTGCCACGCCTGCAAGCCACGCTGGAACGGCTGGTCCCGGATTGGGAGGTCATCCTGGTGGACGATGGCAGTCGTGACCAGACTCCTGAGCTGTTCGAGTTCTGGTCGCGCCAGCCAGGGTTCCATGCGATCCAGCTGTCGCGCAACTTCGGCAAGGAAGCGGCCCTCACAGCAGGCCTGGAAGCAGCCCGGCACGACGTCGCGGTAATGATGGACGCCGACTTGCAGCACTCTCCGGATCTTATACCTGCCATGATTGCGCAATGGCAGAAAGGCTATGACGTGGTGTATGCGGTGCGCGAACACCGCCGTGATGAAAGCCTGTTCAAGCGCCTGGGTACGCGCTGGTTTTACCGGCTGGTCAACGCCGGCGGGCATTTCCAGGTCCCGCCTGATGCCGGTGATTTCCGTTTGATGGATCGGACCGCGATGAACGCGCTGCTTGCGCTGCCGGAGCGAAATCGTTTCATGAAGGGCCTGTATGCCTGGGTGGGATTCAACGCCGTGGAAATTTCCTACGTGCCTGAGCCCCGCACCAATGGGCGCAGCACCTTCGGCTTGTTTCGCCTCATCGGCCTGTCCATAGACGGCCTGACCGCCTTCACCACTTGGCCTCTCCGTATTGTGAGTCTGGTCGGGCTCGCTCTGGCCGTGCCCGCCTTCGGTTACGGCGGCTACCTGATTCTTGATTATGTACTGAACGGCCACCCGGTTCCCGGCTGGACAACGATCGTGGTCGGGCTGATGCTGCTTGCCGGCATCCAACTCATCGGGCTGGGCGTACTCGGAGAGTATGTGAGCCGCATTTTCGAGGAGGTGAAGGGGCGCCCCTTGTATTTGGTCCGCCATCGAGCCGGACGAAACTTGCGGGAGAACACGCGATGATCGCCGGCTGGACCAAACGCGAAGCAGGCCTGTTTCTCCTTTCGCTGGCCTGGCTTGCGCTGACCGCAGGTGTCCGACCTCTCGCACTTCCGGACGAGGGGCGCTACGTAAGCGTGGCCTGGGAAATGCTCAGTTCCGGAAATTGGCTATTTCCCACCCTGGACGGCCTGCCGTTTTTCCACAAGCCACCGCTGTTTTACTGGATCACCGCTTCCAGCCTGGGCGTGTTCGGCGCCCACGAGTGGGCAAGCAGGCTTGCTTCCCTGCTCGGCGCCGGGATCGCCGCGTTCACGCTTTACGGGTTTGCGCTCCGGCAGAACGGGAAAGCGTTTGCCCACTGGGCCCTGCTCATTCTGGTGACTCAGCCTCTGTTCTTCGGCGGCGCACAGTTCGCCAACCTGGACATGCTGGTGGCCGGGTTTATCAGCGCCGCGGTTTTGTTGTCGTCGGAAGCAGCGCTCAATGCAGCGAAAAACCTGCCGTATCGCGGCTTGCTGGCCAGCGCCTACCTTGCGGCGGCCCTTGGCGTTTTGGCGAAGGGTTTGATCGGCATCGTACTGCCCGGCATGGTCATCGTGATTTGGCTCGCATGGAATCGTCGCCTGAGCCTGTTGCGCCAACTCATCTGGCTGCCAGGACTCGCCCTGTTTGCCCTTGTGGCCGTGCCTTGGTTCGCCGCCATGCAGGCACGCTTCCCGGAATTCCTGAACTACTTCTTTGTCTACAATCATTTCCAGCGTTTCACCGAAAGCGGCTTCAACAATCCCATGCCGTTCTGGTTCTACGTTCCGGTTGTCCTGATCCTGACCCTCCCCTGGTCCTTCTGGCTGCCGGCGGCCTGGAAGGTCGCGCGACCGCAAACCGAAGATCGGCCAAGCATCCGCTCCCTGATGTGGATCTGGCCCGCCGTGATCATCGGCTTTTTCTCCATTCCCTCGTCCAAGCTGGTAGGCTATGTCTTGCCCGCCTTGCCGCCATTGGCTTACCTCGTCGCGAGTGTACTGCGGCAGAAGTGGGGCAGTTCGGAGGCCCTGCCGGCTCGTGTGAAGTATTTTGCTGCAGCAGCCGCGCTGGTCTGCGTGTCCGCCATCCTGGCCAACAATATCTTCAATACCAAATCGGACAGGAAGCTGGCCGACCTGATTGCGGCTCAACGCCAACCCGGGGAACCAATCGTGTTCCTCAAGAATCAGTTCTTCGACGTACCTTTTTATCTTCGACTGCGCGAGCCGATCAGGATTTTTGATGATTGGAACCAGGCAAATGCTCCACAGCGCGACAACTGGCGCAAGGCGCTGTATGACGCGGGGAGGTTTGACCAAGCCAGAGCGCGCGGAATCCTGCTTGACCGCGCGCAGCTCACCCAAGCGCTTTGCGCCCAGCCGGCCTCCTGGATAGTCGGTCTCAAGGGTTCGGATCGTGACTACCCCTATCTCCAGCAAACCCGACCGGTGTCGGCGCAGGAATACGCAACGGTCTGGAAAGTCTCGCAAACAGCGATGGCGGCTAGGGGTCTGTGCCCCGAAACGCCCATCGTCGGCTCAATAGGTAGGTGAGAACCGCAACGGCGACGAGAATCAGCGCCAGCAGGAAATAATAGGGCAGCGCGCTTACGGACAACAGAATCGCATAGGAACATTCGTTGATGGCAAATCCCGCCGCCGAGAGCACGAAGAATCGCCCGGCCGAGCGCAACACCGGTGCCGCATGGTCGGCAAAGGTGAGGGTATAGTGCCCGCCATACGACACGCCAAAGGCGCACAGCCAGCCGATTACGTTGGCCTTGAGCGGGGCCAGCGCGAACCGTTCCACAATGAGAACGACCGTGAGGAAATGCGTCAGCGCAGCCGCACTTCCCACCAGAATAAAGAGGATGGTGCGGCGACGGAAAAAGAACATGATGAGCCCGCCAGGAACGAACATCGGGCATTGTACGAGATGCCTCGCATCCGGCTGCAAACTTCCGATCGCGCCAAGCGCACAATCTGCGTATGTGTCGATGATTACGGGCTGCACGCGGGAATCAATCAGGCGGCGCTAAACTTGGCACGCGAGAATCGCATCTCTGCGGTCAGTTGTTTGGTTGACGGCCCTGCATGGAGTTCCGGCTGGAAGGCACTGAAGGCGAATGCTGGCAAAGTGGAAGTCGGCCTCCATCTCAATTTCACTGAGGATCTTGGCCACAATCGCATCCTGCATAATCTTCCGAAATTGATACTCCTGACTTACGTGCACGGACTGAGCCGCGCCGTGCTGATGCAGGATATCCGGCGCCAATTAGAGCGTTTCGAAGCAACCACGGGGCGAATGCCGGATTTTGTGGATGGACATCAGCATGTCCACCAACTCCCTGTCATCAGGAACGCACTTCTGGAAGTCCTTAATGATCGTTATGGTTCACGCAAGCCCTGGCTGCGGGCAACCCATGCTCCCGAGCATTGGCCGAACATAAGGCTCCCTTTCTCGGTCAAGTTCAAATCAAGCCTGATTGGCTCGCTCGGGGCGACAGCCTTGAGCCGCCTTGCCAGAAAACATGGCTATAGTCAAAACCGCCACCTGCTCGGGGTATACGGATTCGACATGTCGGAAAGGCGCTATCTGCATAATCTAAGGGCATGGTTGAAAAATGCGGAACACGGCGATGTGCTGATGTGCCACCCGTCCTTGACCGGCCCCTGGAGCGATCCACTGCTGGGTGCCCGCTGTCACGAGTACAGGGTGCTGTCGGGTGACGCATTTCCCGCATTGGCAGCATGGGCCGGAATCGAAATCGGCACCTTGCCGACAGGTACAGCAGCGCTTTGAAGGGAACAGTGATCCAGAAACGGACAGATTTTTTCGCTAGCCGCTGGAAGAAAGCGCCGATCCTGAATTGAGGGGAAGAATCGAAAAGCACCCCCTCACAAAGTAATCTTTTGAACCCGCGTCGAACGCGCTTTTGAGCCTGCTCTGGCCCCACACGCTGGTTAATTGCTGCGGGCGTTCAGGAGTCGGCTTCGCCCTTCGGCAAGCGCTCACGGCCGACTTGCCGTGCCTTATTTCCTGTTTGGATTGGCCAGGATGTCCAGCGCCACCGCTTCTGCAACCTTGATGCCATCCACCCCCGCCGACAAGATGCCGCCGGCGTAGCCCGCGCCCTCGCCTGCGGGATACAGCCCTTTCACGTTCAGACTCTGACAGTCTGCGCCGCGGGTGATGCGTAACGGCGATGAGGTGCGGGTTTCCACGCCGGTCAACACCGCGTCCGCCATGGTGAAGCCCTTGATCTGTTTGTCGAAGGCAGGCAGCGCTTCACGGATCGCTTCAATTGCATAAGCGGGAAGGCTGGTGGACATTTCGCCCAGGCGGACGCCGGGTGTGTAGGACGGTTCCACCGCGCCGAGTTGCGTGGAAGGCTGCCCGCGCAGAAAATCACCGACCAGCTGCCCCGGCGCGTCGTAATTGCCGCCGCCCAGCTCGAATGCACGGGATTCCCACCGGCGCTGGAACTCGACTCCGGCCAATGGGCCACCGGGATAGTCTTCGGGAGTGATGCCGACGACGATGCCGGCATTGGCATTGCGCTCATTGCGCGAGTACTGGCTCATGCCGTTGGTGACGACGCGGTTCGGCTCGGACGCAGCGGCGACGACCGTACCGCCGGGACACATGCAAAAGCTGTAGACCGAGCGGCCATTCCTGGCGTGGTGCACCAGCTTATAGTCAGCCGCACCGAGTATCGGGTTGCCCGCATGTTTGCCAAACCGCGCCTGGTCGATCAGCGATTGCGGATGCTCGATGCGCAGGCCGATGGAAAACGGCTTGGCCTCCATGAACACGCCACGCGCGTGCAGCATCTCGAAGGTGTCGCGGGCGCTATGTCCAAGCGCAAGGATGACATGGTCGGTACGGACTTCCTCGCCGCTCGCCAACATCACGCCGCGCACCTGCCCGTTTTCGATCAGCAGGTCGGTGACGCGCTGCTGGAACCGGATCTCTCCGCCCAGTTGTTCGATGTCGTGGCGCATGGTCTCCACCATGCCCACCAGACGGAAGGTGCCGATGTGAGGCTTGGACAGATAGAGAATTTCCTCGGGTGCGCCCGCTTTGACGAACTCGGTGAGCACCTTGCGGCCATAGTGCTTGGGATCCTTGATCTGGCTGTAAAGCTTGCCGTCGGAAAACGTGCCCGCACCGCCCTCGCCAAACTGTACGTTGGATTCGGGGTTGAGGATGTGTTTTCGCCACAGCCCCCAGGTATCCTGGGTGCGCTCGCGCACCGCCTTGCCGCGCTCCAGCACAAGCGGGCGGAAACCCATCTGCGCCAGCACCAGCGCGGCAAAAATCCCGCAGGGACCGAATCCCACCACCACCGGCCGCGTACCGAGCTTCTCCGGCGCATGGCCGACGAAATGGTAGCTGGCATCTGGCGTCGGCATGACATTGCGGTCATGGCACAGCTTGTTCAATAACGCGGCCTCGTCTTTGACCGTGACATCGACGGTATAAATGAGCAACAACGCGTTAGGCTTCCGGGCATCGTAGCTGCGCTTGAAGACTTTGACCTCAAGCAACTCGGTGGCGGAAATGGCGAGGCGTTGCGCGATCGCCTCTGGCAGGGCTTTGGGTGAGTGATCGAGGGGAAGTTTGAGTTCAGTCAGTCGCAGCATGGTTCGATTCGATGCTTAGCCAGGCAAACGCACCAAAACCCGAGGAGCGCCCACTCACGAGCAGGCAAGTTGCCTACGCGGGCCAGGAAGAAATCCGCGCGCCTCATTTCTCCTTCATCAGGTCGGCCAGGCCACACCTATAAGGCAATGACCGTGATCGCCGGCTCACTCCCACTCTATCGTCGCAGGCGGCTTGCCGGAGATGTCATAGGTGACACGGTTAATGCCGCGGACTTCGTTGATGATCCGGTTGGAAACTTTGCCCAGCAGGGTGTAAGGCAACTCGGCCCAGTGGGCGGTCATGAAGTCGGTGGTTTGCACGGCGCGCAGTGCAACGACGTAGTCATAGGTGCGGCCATCTCCCATGACCCCAACCGACTTGACCGGCAGGAACACGGCGAAGGCCTGGCTGGTTTTGTCATACCAGCCGGAGGCGCGCAGTTCCTCGATGAAAATATGGTCGGCCTGGCGCAGCAGGTCGGCGTATTCCTTTTTCACTTCGCCGAGGATGCGCACCCCCAGCCCGGGACCAGGGAACGGGTGACGGAACACCATGTCGTGCGGCAGCCCGAGAGCGAGGCCCAGTTCGCGCACTTCGTCCTTGAACAGCTCGCGCAAGGGTTCCAGCAGTTTGAGATGCAGGGTTTCTGGCAGTCCGCCCACATTGTGGTGGGATTTTATGGCGTGGGCCTTCTTGGTTTTGGCGCCGGCGGATTCGATCACGTCCGGATAGATGGTGCCCTGCGCAAGCCACTTGGCCTTCTTCTGCTTTTCCGCCTGCTCCTGGAAAACGTGGACGAATTCCCGGCCGATGATCTTGCGCTTCAGTTCGGGGTCGATGACCCCGGCCAGGCCGTCCATAAATCGCGCGGTGGCATCCACGTGGATGACCTTTACGCCAAGATTGCGGGCGAAGGTTTCCATCACCTGGTCCGCCTCATTCAGGCGCAACAGACCAGTGTTGACAAACACGCAGGTGAGCTGGTCGCCGATTGCCTTATGGATCAACGCCGCCGCCACCGATGAATCCACGCCGCCGGACAGGCCCAGGATCACTTCATCGCCGCCCACCTCGGAACGGATGCGGCCGACTGCCTCTTCCACATAGTCGGGCATATTCCAGTCGCTGGCGCACGCACAGATGTCGTGCACGAAGCGCTGCATGATCGCCTTGCCTTGCAGTGTGTGGGTGACTTCGGGGTGGAACTGCACGCCATAGAATTTGCGGGCTTCATCGGCCATTCCGGCCACCGGCGTGGCGGCATTGGATGCGATCACTTTGAAACCCGCAGGCAGTTCGGTGACCTTGTCGCCGTGGCTCATCCACACGTCGAGCAGCCCATGGCCTTCATCGTTGCTGCGATCCTGAATGTCGCGGAACAAGTGCGAATGGCCTTGCGCGCGAATTTCCGCATAACCGAATTCGCGCTTGCTGGCGGATTCCACCTTGCCGCCAAGCTGGGCCGCCATGGCCTGCATGCCGTAACAGATGCCCAACACCGGCACACCCATTTCAAACACGGCCTGGGGCACGCGCGGCGTTTCTTCCTCATAAACGGAATTGGGTCCGCCCGAAAGGATGATGCCCTTTGGCTGGAAATCGCGAATGAACTGGTCGCTTACATCGTGAGGATGCAGTTCGCAATAGACGCTTGCTTCCCTGATGCGCCGCGCGATGAGCTGGGTGTATTGGGAACCGAAGTCGAGGATGAGTATTTTTTCGTGCATTGAGGGTTCGGGGCCGGGAGTTTCGCGCTGCCCAAAGAATTGAGGCGCACGGGGCGCGAATTTCCGGGCCTATTCGACTCGGTAATTGGGCGCTTCCTTGACGATCTGCACATCGTGGACGTGGGATTCCTTCACCCCGGCCGAGGTGATTTCGACGAATTCCGCCTTCTTGTGCATCTCGTCAATGGTTGCCACGCCCAGGTAGCCCATGGAGGAACGCAGACCTCCCATCAGCTGGTGGATGACATTGAGCGCGCTGCCCTTGTATGGCACCCGGCCCTCGATGCCTTCGGGGACAAGCTTGTCTGCATTGGCTTCGGTATCCTGGAAGTAGCGGTCTTTGGAACCCTGCTGCATGGCGCCCAGGGAACCCATGCCACGATAGGATTTGTAGGACCGGCCCTGATACAGTTCCACGTCGCCGGGCGCCTCCTCGGTCCCCGCCAGCAACCCGCCGAGCATGACGCAATGGGCGCCTGCGGCAAGAGCCTTTGAAATGTCACCTGAGTAGCGTATGCCGCCATCGGCGATCAAGGGAATATTCGTTCCCGCCAGAGCGTCGGCCACATTGGCGACCGCCGTGATCTGGGGCACGCCCACTCCCGCCACGATCCGGGTGGTGCAGATGGAGCCCGGGCCGATGCCAACCTTTACCGCGTCCGCGCCATGATCGACCAGCGCCCGCGCCGCATTGGCCGTGGCGATATTGCCGCCGATGACCTGAACCTCGGGGAAATGGGTTTTGACCCACCTGACCCGTTCCAACACGCCCCTGGAGTGGCCGTGGGCGGTGTCGACGACGATGACATCCACGCCTGCCTCCGCCAGGGCCGCTACGCGTTCTTCGGTACCTGCTCCTACTCCTACAGCCGCACCAACCCGCAAGCGGCCCTGTCCATCCTTGGACGCACCAGGATGTTCGGTGGATTTCTGAATGTCCTTTACCGTGATCAGTCCCCGCAACTCGAACGCATCGTTGATGACCAACACTCGCTCCAGGCGGTGCTTGCGCAGCAGCGTGGTTGCTTCTTCCCGGCTTGCGCCTTCCTTGACCGTGACCAGACGATCGCGCGGCGTCATGATGTTGGAAATGGGCTGGTCCAGGTTCGTCTCGAAACGCAGGTCGCGGTTGGTGACGATGCCAACCACCTTGCGACCTTCCACCACCGGCAGGCCGGAGATCCTGTGCAGACGGGTTATGGCAAGCACGTCACGCACCGTCATTTGTGGCGCGACCGTGATTGGGTCCTTGACCACCCCGGATTCAAAGCGCTTGACCTTGGACGCTTCGACCGCCTGCTCCTGTGGCGTCATGTTCTTGTGAATGATGCCGATGCCGCCTTCCTGCGCAATTGCGATCGCCAGGCCGGCTTCCGTGACCGTATCCATGGCGGCAGAAACCAGAGGAAGGTTCAGGCTGATATTTCGGGTCAGCCGAGTTTGCAGGCTGACATCGCGGGGCAGAATTGCAGAATGGGCGGGAACGAGCAAGACGTCATCGAAGGTAAGCGCTTTTTGCAAGACACGCATGGGGAATTCCTAGACGCAAATTGCGATTATACGTTGACGCGCGCGCCGAACAAAATGAGCTGTCGACGCCTTGATCCGGGCCCCCCGGAGGTTTGTGGTGGATAAGCCCCCATGGAACTGAGGCAAACTGTCACAAGCATGCGGCCATCAGACAATCACACGCGTTGATGCTGATTTCCCGCCCGATTTTTCCGCTGGTGCAAACGCCCCGCAACTTTCCTGTGGTCGAAATCTACCAAGTCAAAACCCGCCTTTTCACATTGACGCAAGTGCAAATACGGGCTACTTTCCACGCATCCCGGATTCGCGGGAAATTTTCCAGGCCCGACCCGCTGGGCAAAACCGATGAGGAGACTTGCATGCGCCATATTCTGACCACCCTGACCGCCGCTTCCGTGCTTGCCTTGACAGGCTGTGCAGCTCAGTCCGCCAGCACGAGCTCTGCACCCAGTGCTGCCCCTGTTCAAGCGCAAGCCTCAACGCAGCCCGCCATCAGCGCGGAGGCTCAGAGCGCACTGGGTAAAGCCGAAATCGCCGTAAAAGAGGCCCAGGCAAAGTATGCCCTATGGACCACGGCAGAGAACGCGATCAAGGCTGCCGAGGAGGCCGCCAAGGCGGGTAACAGCGAGGGCGTGATAAAGAACGCCAAGATTGCTGAGGAGCAGGCCCATTTGGGATTGGCACAGGCCAAGGTGCCCCCGCTGGAACTGAAGAATCTATAAGCCTGCAAGGGCGAGCAAAGCTCTCCTGAATGATGCGCACCGCGTTGCTCCTTCTGTGCCTGAGTGTTCCGCTGACGGCCGCGGCTCAGGCATACAAATGGACGGACGCCACAGGCCACGTCCATTACTCGGACCAGCCGCCATCTGACCGGGTCAAGGCTGTCAAAGGCGCTCCTGCGCCGGATGCCAACGCAGCCCGGCAAGCGCTGGCCGAGAAAGACCTTGCCTTCAAGAAACGCAGGGCCGATGCTGCCAAGGCCAAGGAAAAGGCCGACAAGGACGCAGAAGCGGCCCGTGTCAAACAGGAGAACTGCGAGCGCGCCCGCACCACCCTGGCCACTCTGGATCAGAACGCACGCACCTATACCAGCGACGCTTATGGACAACGCAATTACATGACCGAGCAGCAGCGTGCGGACGCCCGAGCCAACGCGCAGAGGTTCATGGCAGAAAACTGCCGTTAAGCCTGATCTCCGGACGCGGCGGTGTCCTTGGGCAGTTCGCCGCCGCCCTTCTTCATGATCTTTCCCTGCTCGGCTCGCTGCCGCCTAACCTCTTTCGGGTCGGCAATGAGCGGCCGGTAGATCTCCACCCGGTCGCGATCCCGCAGGACTGTGTCCAGCTTGGACAGCTTCCCGAACACGCCGACCTTGTTTGCCGCCAGGTTGATATCGGAAAATTTCTCCAGCAGACCCGAAGCCCTGATTGCCTGCTCTATCGTCGTCCCTTCAGCCACTTGCACCGCCACGATCACTTGCTGAGCGGGCAAGGCGTATGCCACTTCCACGGTAATCTTATCCATGCTCGCAATAGACCTCCTCAGCCCGGCGCACAAAGGAATCCACAAAGGTATTGGCAATATGATTGAACACCGGCGTCAGCACCGATTCCAGGATCTTGCTGGAGAAGCTGTACATCAGTTCAAAATCCACCCTACAGGCCGTTTCGCCCAGAGGCTTGAAGCGCCAATGCCCACGCAGGTGGGAAAATGGGCCTTCCCGCAAGTTGATCAGCATCTCGGCGGGGGGCGTCTTTTCATTTTCCGTGGTGAAACTCTGTTTCACTCCCATGTAGTCAATTGTCAGCGTGGCCACTGTGGTTTGGCTATCCCGCAGATGCAGCTCCGTCCCGCCGCACCAGGGAAGAAATAGCGGATAATCCTCTACCCGGTCGACCAACTCGAACATCTGGCCGCTGCTAAATTCCACCAGCACCGTTTTGCTTACCTGGGCCATGGCCTCGACTCAAGACAAAAAGGCATTTTACGGAATCCCGGACTCATGACCATCGCCGACAACAAAAAAGCCTTTCATGATTACTTTATCGAAGAGCGCTTCGAAGCTGGCGTGGTTCTGGAGGGCTGGGAGGTCAAGGCGATCCGGGCGGGGCGTGTACAGTTGAAGGAGTCCTATGTCGTAGTCAAGAATGCCGAAATCTTCCTGATCGGTTGCCATATCAGCCCCTTGCCCACGGCATCCACGCATATACATCCCGATCCGACCCGCACGCGCAAGCTACTGCTCCACAACCACGAAATCAGCAAGCTCATTGGCAAGACAGAACGTGCCGGCTATACGCTGGTGCCGGTGAATCTGCACTATGCCAAGGGCCGCATCAAGCTGGAAATCGGCCTCGCCAAAGGCAAGAAACAGCACGACAAACGGGCGGCCGAGAAGGAAAGGGAGTGGGCACGCGAAAAAGCCAGATTGATGCGCGCGGAAAGGAAGGTTTAAGCTCATAAGCCATGCCGGCTCGCCGTCTGTGTGGGTGCGCCCGCATCGGCACTGGCGGGCGCGCGGGAAAAACACGCCCCCGAAACAAGTCCCCCCGCGGATCTGGTCAGCCGATCAAACTTTGCCGCACGACGCCCGGATCCCGAGCCAAATCGGGCTCCAACCGCAGAGGTTTGGCACAAGACTTGGGCTTAAATTTTGCCTTTAGAACAACAGCTTGTATACCATTCATCGGGCAAACTTGTAAATAAATCCAAACTCGGCTAAAAGTGAACAAGGTAAAGCGTGAAGGGGTTGGAATGTCGGTCGTGCCGCTTGAAGGTTATGAGGTGGAATTCATCCCTCTGGAGCGACGTTTGGTTGATCGCCGCATAACATCACCCAATGCCGCGCTTCCCTTTGGCCTGCAGAAGGATAGACGCGCGACCCAAGGCCG
Source organism: Thiobacillaceae bacterium (assembly GCA_035635075.1). Classification (GTDB taxonomy): domain Bacteria; phylum Pseudomonadota; class Gammaproteobacteria; order Burkholderiales; family Thiobacillaceae; genus DASQBT01. Next base: position 21,316 of record DASQBT010000222.1, read on the forward strand.
ACGGGCGAAAGACGGGCGCCGCGCCGCGCAAAGAACTTCGGTCCAGTAAGACCGTTTTTTAGGGGCTCACCCTTACCTGGGATGGGCCCGCCAGCAGCCTGCCAATCGGAACAGCGCGGGCAAAACCCCGCTTCCTGAACGTGCTCAGCACCTCGTCCGCGATGCGCTCTTCGCATGCGACCAGAAGGCCTCCGCTGGTCTGCGGGTCACACAGCATCTTGCGCTGCCAGTCAGGCGCGCCATCAGGCAATACGACCTCATGAACAAAACTGTTCCAGTTTCGTGTTGCCGCGCCGGGGCCAAAACCCTGTTGAGCCAGCATTTCCGCCAGAGGGTGGATCGGCAGGCTGGAGAATTGGATCTCCGCCGCAAGCCTTGACCCGCGGCACATTTCCAGCAAGTGTCCCAAAAGGCCAAAACCCGTGACATCCGTCATGGCATGGACACCGGGCAAGTCTGCCAGGGGAATGCCCGGCGTATTCAGTTGGGTAGTCGAAGTCAGCATCTGTGCATAGCCTTCCGCACTGAGCTGACCCTTCTTCATCGCGTCGGCGAACACGCCGATGCCCAAAGGCTTGCCCAGAATCAGGACGTCGCCTGCCTTGGCCTGATCGTTGCGTTTGACTTGCGCCGGGTGCACAACGCCTATGCCTACCAGACCATAAATGGGCTCCGGGGCATCAATGGAATGGCCTCCGGCAATCGGAATGCCGGCCGCCTTGCACACTGACTCTCCACCTTCCAGGATCCGCCGTATGACTTCCACGGGCAGCTTGTCTATGGGCATGCCCAATACTGCCAGGGCAAACAGGGGGCGCCCGCCCATTGCGTAAATGTCAGCCAACGCGTTGGTCGCAGCGATACGGCCAAAATCATAGGGATCGTCGACGATAGGCATGAAGAAGTCCGTCGTGGCAACGATGGCCTGCTCATCATTGAGCTTATAGACCGCCGCATCATCGCTGGACTCGGTGCCCACCAGCAAGGCCTCAGGCACCAATCCGGCGGTGGCCATGCCGGCCAACAGTTCATTCAACACAGCAGGCGCAATTTTGCAGCCACATCCCCCGCCATGGGACAATGTGGTCAACTTAATGGTGTTCATGGGTAATGGCGTGAAGATTTTGGGCTCAGCAACCGTAGCACAGCTGACAGAATTTGACGAGATTATTGATTCTCGCTCGCCGGCGGAATTTGCCGCCGACCACATCCCGGGCGCAATTAATCTGCCGGTCCTTAATGACGATGAGCGCATCCGGATCGGCACGCTGTACAAGCAAGTCTCAGCGTTCGAAGCGAAAAAACTTGGGGCTGCAATGGTCTCCCGCAATATCGCCTGTCATCTGGAATCCTACTTTCTCGACAAGCCCAGAGTTTACCGACCGCTGGTATATTGCTGGCGCGGCGGCAACCGCAGCGGTTCGCTCACCCACGTGCTTAAGAAGATCGGCTTCGCTGCCAGCCAGCTTGACGGTGGCTATAAGGCCTACAGGAGCAGGGTCGTCGAAGATCTAAAGAGCTTGCCGAGCCAATTCCAGTTCCGGGTGATATGCGGCCCGACCGGCAGCGGGAAGAGCCGACTGCTCGGAGCGCTAAACAGGGCCGGTGCTCAAGTGTTGGATTTGGAGGACCTTGCTGCCCACCGGGGCTCGGTGTTGGGGGTGCTGCCGGATCATCCGCAGCCGACCCAGAAGGCATTTGAAAGCACCCTCTGGTCCAAATTGCACGCTTTGTCCCCGCACCAACCCGTATACGTCGAATCGGAAAGCAAGAGAATTGGCAGTCTGCAGATTCCGGATGGGTTGATTGCCGTGATGCGGGCCAGCCCCTGCATCAGATTGCATCTCCCCCGCGAAGCTCGCATCCGCCTGCTGGTTGAGGAGTACCAGCATTTCCCCCAGCGGCCTGATGTACTAATTGACCAACTCGACCAATTGTCCGCCTTGCGCGGCCGGGAAACCATAGCAGGCTGGCGCGCCCTGATTGACGCTGAAGACTGGCAAGGTCTGGTTGCCGCCCTGCTGGATGAGCACTATGACCCTGCCTACCGCAAATCTCTGGCGCAAAACTACGCAACAACAGACCAGGACAAGTCGCTGGCGTTGAATGACGGTGGTTGCGGCGATTTCGAACAGGCAGCGAGAACCCTTTTGGTTTAAGGATCATGGCGGTTTGCGGGACCCGATCCTGATCGTCGTGCGCGCCCCTCGCCCGGTCCGGCACGCTCCGCAAGCGTACAAGGGATGTCTATTGAGCTGCTTCGCGACTTCACGCTAGAGGCTCAGTTTCCAGCGTCCCAGCAGTTGGTAAATAGGGCCATGCTCGGTCAGGTCCGAGGCCACCAGCACAAATTCTTTCGCGCGCCACGCTATGGGCTCAAACATCACCTGCGTCGTGCAGCGCGTATTGCGCAACAGTGTGACGTGGGGTTTGTAGGGACGCTGATCGAACTTGAAGTCCGCAGCTTCCAGGCTCTCTTCCAGTCCATACACCAGTTGCACCAGATCTGGCGGCGTATCTGCCGGACTCAGAAACCCGACCTTATTGTGGCGCCAGCACGCCGCCTGCTTAAAGGTGAGCCCGAAGGCTCGACCTTCCATGCGTGCAGCGAGTGCGCGCAATTCATCCAGACGCTCAGCGGGTGTGTCGCCGAGAAACACCAGACTCATGTGCAGGGTGTCCGGCTTCATGCGCCGGCCCCCCCAGACTTCGTGCAAGCGCCCGCCGGTTTGCCACATGGCACGCCGGACATCGTCCCCTGGCCAAAGCGCAAAGAACAGGCGTACAACGGCCTGGCTCACGAACGATCACGCGCAATGAGGCAAACAGCCTGGGCGGCAATTCCTTCTTTGCGCCCGGCAAATCCGAGAAATTCCGTGGTGGTGGCCTTTACGTTGACGCATCCTGCCTCGACCCGCAGGTCGGCCGCGACATTTGCCGCCATGCCTGGAATATGCGGCGCCATTCTCGGGACTTGGGCGACGATGGTGGAATCGACATTCATCACCCGCCACCCCATGCCCGCCAGGCTGTCTGCCACATCGCGCAGCAGTTCGCGGCTGTCGATGCCCCTGAAGCGCGGGTCGCTATCCGGAAAATGGCGGCCGATGTCGCCCAGGGAAGCCGCGCCAAGCAGGGCATCGCAAATCGCGTGAATCAGCACGTCCGCATCCGAATGCCCGGCCAAGCCCTGATCATGGGCGATTTCCACTCCGCCAATGACAAGCTTGCGTCCCTCAACAAAGGCATGAACATCAAATCCCTGTCCCACTCTCAGTTCAAACATGCTGACTCTCCAAGACCAGGCGGACCAGTTCCAGGTCCCGCGGATAGGTTACCTTGAAATTGCGGCTGTCCGCTTCTACCAGCCTTGGCTTGAGACCCAGCGCTTCAATCGCCGATGCCTCATCGGTCACCGCGTCGCCCGCCTGGCGCAGCGCATCAAGCAACTGGGCATGACGAAACATCTGCGGCGTTTGGGCCTGCCATAGCCCTGCGCGGCATTCGGTCGCTATAACCCGTTGGTTCGCGTCAGAGCGTTTGAGCGTGTCCGCCACCGGAACCGCCAGCAAGCCGCCAACCGGGTCATGGGCAAGCGCATCCAGCAGCCTGTCCAGGAGCATATGGTCGAGGCCCGGGCGCGCGGCATCATGAACCAGCACCCAGTCCTTGGCGCCGACGGCCCCGGCCATCATTTGCAAGCCCTGACTGACGCTCAGTGCGCGGGTATCCCCGCCGCAGCGAAGCACGACCAGCTTGCCGTCAAACTCGCCCCAGTCAAACGTCTCCCAGTGCGAATCCGCGGCCGAAAGTACGACATACACGCGGGCAATTCGGGGATGCGTGAACATGGTGTGTATGGCATGGTAGATCATCGGCCGGCCGGCCACGGATAGGTATTGCTTGGGAAGACCGCCCCCCATCCGGTTGCCGCTTCCCGCTGCGGGAATCAGGGCGTAGTGCTTGTTTTTCATAAGCGCTGGATTATCCCGTGCCCGCGCCGATTGGAGCAAGGCGATTCGGCAGGCCGGTATAATTAGCCTTTTCAATCGCCCCATGTCTGTGCTCAGCCGTCTTCCCGAACCAGGTCAGAAAATGCGGATCAGCGGGCTTGCCGGCGCCATGGACGCGCTTTTCCTCAGCCGCCTGGTCAGTCAAAAACCTTTGCTGGTGTTATGCGCCGCGCCGTGGGATGCCCAGCGGCTAGTGGACGAAATTAACTGGTTCAAGCCCGAGCTCAAGCCTGCTTTATTCCCCGATTGGGAAACCCTGCCCTACGATGCCTTTTCGCCCCATCCTGATCTGATTTCCGACCGCCTGGCTACCCTGTATCGACTATCCCGCGGTGACTTCCGCGTGGTGGCCGTTCCACTGACGACTGCCCTGACCCGCCTGCCTCCTCCCGAATTTCTCGCCGCCCACACCTTCTTCCTTGAACAGGGCGATCGTCTGGACGAAGCCGCCTTTCGCGAACAAATGCGCCTCGGTGGATACAGTCACGTGAACCAGGTGTATTCGCCCGGGGAGTTCAGCATCCGCGGGGGCCTGATCGACCTGTTTCCCATGGGCAGCCCCTTGCCCTACCGGATCGACCTGTTCGACAACGAGATTGAAAGCCTGCGGGCGTTTGATGTTGACTCGCAGCGCACCATTTACCCGGTCAAGGAAATCCGCCTGTTGCCGGCCCGTGAGTTTCCGCTTGATGAAGGCGGCATCACCCTGTTCCGGCAGAATTTTCGCGAGCGCTTCGAAGGTGATCCCTCCCGATCCCGGCTTTACAAGGATGTGAGCAACGGCTTGGCGCCCGCCGGCATCGAGTACTATCTGCCCCTCTTCTTCGAACACACCGCCAGCCTGCTTGATTATCTGCCCTCAGGCACGATCGTCGGCCTGCATGGCAATGGCGACCAGGCAGCGCAGCAATTCTGGCAGGACACCGTGAGCCGCTACAAGCTGATGCGCGGCGATCCTGACCGCCCGCTGCTGCCGCCGGAAGAACTCTTCCTGAGCAGCGAGCAGCTTTTTCTGCAGCTCAAGCGCTTCGTTCGCTTGGACCTTGAAGCTTCCGGAGAGGGTCCTGGCCGTCCCTTGCCGCCGGTCGACGTCGACCGACGTGCACCTCGTCCCTTGGCTCGGCTGCAAGGCTTCGTCGATATCTGGCCGGGCAAGATATTGATCGTCGCGCATAGCGCGGGACGGCGGGAAACCCTGGCGGAGTTCTTTGCCGATCATGGCCTCTCCACCTCGCCCTGCGAGGACTGGGCCCAGTTCGTCAGGCAGGCTGCGCCCTTGCAGCTTGCCAGTGCCCCGCTGGCTGCGGGCTTCATCGCTGACGACGAGGGGTTGGCAGTTATCACCGAGACCGAGCTCTATTCGCTGCCGCCCCGCACCCGGCTTGGCCGGGCCAAACAGGTCACTCAGGTCGAAGGTCTGCTGCGCGATCTGTCCGAGTTGAAAATTGGCGACCCCGTGGTTCATGCCCAGCATGGCGTGGGCCGCTACCTGGGCCTGATCACCCTGGATACCGGCGAAGGTCCCAGCGAGTTTCTGCACCTGGAATACGCGGGCAGCGACAAGCTTTATGTGCCGGTGGCCAACCTCGGCGCCATTGCCCGATATAGCGGCGCGGACGCAGACCATACCCCATTGCACAAACTGGGCACCGAACAATGGGAAAAAGCCCGCCGCAAGGCCATGCAGGCGGCGCGCGATACGGCAGCCGAGCTGCTCAATCTCTATGCCCGGCGCGCCGCCCGGCCGGGTCACGCGTTTGACCTCAACCACCACGACTATCAGGAGTTTGCCGAATCCTTTGACTTTGAAGAAACGCCTGATCAGGAAGGCGCCATCCGGGCTGTCGTCGGCGACATGACCGCAGGCAAGCCCATGGATCGGCTGATCTGCGGCGATGTGGGTTTCGGCAAAACAGAGGTGGCCTTGCGCGCCGCGTTTGTCGCGGTCATGGGTGGCAAACAAGTGGCCGTACTGGTGCCTACGACTCTGCTGGTGGAGCAGCATTTTCAGAACTTTTCCGATCGCTTCTCCCCGTGGCCGGTGAAGCTGGCGGAGCTGTCGCGCTTTCGCACCGCAAAGGAACAGCAGGCGGCGCTTGATGCGTTGAAGCGCGGAGAGATTGACATTGTGATCGGCACCCACCGATTGCTGCAGAAGGACGTGGAGTTTGCCCGCCTGGGCTTGATCATCATCGACGAGGAGCACCGCTTTGGCGTGCGCCAGAAGGAGCGGCTCAAGGCCTTGCGTGCCGAAGTCGACATCCTGACCCTCACCGCCACCCCGATTCCACGCACCTTGGCCATGTCGCTGGAAGGCATTCGAGATTTCTCCATCATCGCCACTCCACCGCAGAAACGCCTGGCTGTGAAGACCTTTGTCCGCCCGGAGTCTCCCGGCCTGATCCGCGAAGCCGTGTTGCGCGAACTCAAGCGCGGCGGCCAGGTGTTTTATCTCTACAACGAGGTCGACAGCATCGAGCGCATGCGAGAAAGACTGGAAAGGCTGCTACCCGAAGCCCGCATCGGTGTCGGGCATGGTCAGATGCCGGAGCGCGAACTGGAGCACGTGATGCGGGACTTTTACCAGGGTCGTTTCAACGTCCTGCTGTGCACGACCATTATCGAAACTGGCATCGACATTCCGACAGCGAACACCATTCTGATCCACCGCTCGGACAAGTTCGGTCTGGCCCAACTGCACCAGCTGCGCGGCCGCGTGGGCCGCTCCCATCACCAGGCGTTCGCCTATTTGCTTGTAGCCGATGAACAGACCCTGACTGCTCGAGCCCGCAAGCGCCTGGAAGCGATCCAGCTGATGGAAGACCTGGGCGCGGGCTTCCACCTGGCGATGCACGATCTGGAAATCCGCGGTGCCGGGGAAGTGCTGGGCGAGAGACAGAGCGGCGACATGCTGGAAGTGGGCTTTTCCCTGTTCAACGACATGCTGGCCACGGCGGTAAACAGCCTCAGGTCTGGCAAGGAACCGGATCTGGCCCAGCCTCTCGGGGTGGTGTCGGAGATTAACCTGCACCAGCCCGCCCTCCTGCCGGAAACGTATTGCGCCGACGTACACGAACGACTGATCATTTACAAGCGGCTGGCGAATTGCCAGACGGCGGAGGAGATCTCCCGACTCGCGGAGGAACTGATCGACCGCTTTGGTTTGCTGCCCGAACCCGCGAAAACCCTGCTTGAGGGCCACAAGCTAAGGCTGGCCGCCAAGGCGTTGGGCATTAGCCGGCTGGATGCCAGTCAGGACGGCGTGGTGTTGCAATTCATCAAGAACCCGCCGGTCGATCCGGTTAAAATCCTGCGTATGGTGCAAACCCGAGCGGACCTAAAGCTTGCAGGCCCCGATCGACTCAAGCTGCGCCAAGCACTTCCCGATCTCGCCGCGAAAGCAAGCACGGCCAGCCGACTGCTTGCCGAACTGAATTCACCTTAGAAACCTTGTCTATGCCATGAGCCTTATCCGTCCCTTCCCCGCCCTGCGACCCGTCGGCAACCGGGCTGCCGAAGTGATCGCCCCGCCCTATGACGTACTCTCCAGCGCCGAAGCGCGCGTACGTGCCCAGGGCAAGCCCTATAGTTTCCTGCATATTTCCAAGCCCGAGATCGACCTACCGGAAGAAACTGATCCTCATGCGCCCGAGGTGTATGTCAAGGCAGCGGAAAACCTGACGGCAATTATCGCAGCCGGCGTGCTGAAGCAGGACGAAGCGCCGTATTACTACATCTACCGCATTCAGATGGGCGAACATGTGCAGACCGGCATCGTGGCGGCTGCGAGCGTGGTGGATTACGACACCAACCGCATCCGTAGACATGAGCTCACCCGCCCCGACAAGGAAGATGACCGAGTGCGCCAAATCGACGCCACCAACGCGCAAACTGGCCCGGTGCTGCTTGCCTATCGCAATGCACCTGAGGTCGATGCGATCCTGGCCACGACCGCCCGGGGCGCGCCAGATGCCGACGCGGTGGCAGATGACGGGGTGAGGCACACCCTGTGGGTCATACGCGATTCGGCAGACATCGCGCGCATCACCTCGCTGTTTGACGCCATGCCTGCGCTCTACATTGCCGACGGACACCACCGCTCGGCTGCGGCTTCGCGCATATGCGCGGCGCGCAAGGCCGCCAATCCCAAGCACAGTGGTGCCGAGACCTACAATGCTTTCCTGTCGGTGATTTTCCCGGCTCAACAAATGCGCATTATGGATTACAACCGGGTCATCACCGATCTGAACGGCCTGAGCACGGATGCATTCCTGGAGCGGATCAGCTTCGCCTTTGACCGCGAACCAGCAGGTGAGGCGGTCAGACCGGCCGGACCCGGCGAATTTGGACTGTTCCTGGCCGGCCGCTGGCACCGGCTCACGATCAAGCCGGAATGGGTCCCACAAGGTGACCCCGTCGCGCGTCTTGATGTCAGCCTGCTGCAGGACAGTTTGATCGCGCCCATACTAGGCATTACCGACCCGCGGCGGGACAAGCGCATCGACTTCGTCGGCGGCATTCGCGGCCTGGGCGAACTGGAAAAGCGCGTCAACAGCGGCGAAATGGCGCTGGCCTTTTCGCTTTATCCCACTCCTATGGAAGATTTGATGGCAGTGGCCGATGCCGGCGAAGTCATGCCACCTAAATCGACTTGGTTCGAACCGAAACTGGCAGACGGCATGGCATCACACCTGCTTTGATTTCCCTGCCCATTTCTCGCAAGCATTTCGATGGTATATTGAAAACAATATGTTGTGCGTCTTATCGCATGTTATTAATTGAGAATCAGGACGTCTGCGGGAGGAGCGCTAAAGTTCCATTTAGCCTTGCCGTAATATCCGTTTGGGATGAAAAAATTCAAATGGAGAACCCGTGAAAATCAACAAGCGCATCACCCCCACCGGCACTCGCTCAGTGGCAGCCGCCCGCGCCAAGAAGACCTCTGGTGCAGGAAAGCCTTCCGGCGCCGGTAAGGCCGGTGACCGGGCTGAAATAGCCGCGACGACATCGCATCTGCAAGCCACGGAACTGGAACTCGCGAGCGTGGACGTTACCGACACGGGCAAGGTCGCCGAAGTCAGGCAGGCCTTGGACGCGGGGACGTTTGAAGTAGATTCCGAGGTGGTCGCCGATCGCCTGATTGAAACCAGCAAGGAGGCGATTCGCAAGCGCCCGGCCAAGAAATAACCCGGCCCTTTGGGTGAATTGATAAAATCGGCCTTTTGGGAGCAGTCCATGCGCGAACAAGTATTGACGATTTCAGGCATGACTTGCGGCGGTTGTGTAAACAGCGTCACCCGTGTGCTCAAGGCATTGCCAGGAGTTCAACAAGTGGACGTCAGCCTGGTGCCGGGTCAGGCCAAGCTGCTGATAGACGAAACCCAGGTAGACATCTCCATGCTGAAGAAGGCGATCACCGAGGCAGGATATGCCGTGGTCGACTAAGCTCGCCGTGCCGTCAATGCCGGTCACATAAGGTCGCGAGTGGCTGAGGGGCATGCACGTAATTCCCCTGGACATAATCCACTCCGATCCGTTTCAGCACTTCCAGGGCTTGCTCTGAATCAACGAATTCGGCAACGGTCTTCAAACCCACTTCATGGCCAATCCGATGGATCGCCTCTACCATGGCCCGATCCACCCCGTTGTGCGCGATATCCCGCACGAAGGCCCCGTCGATCTTGAGGTAATCCACGCTGAGGTTCTTGAGGTAGCTAAAGGACGAAAGGCCGCTGCCGAAATCATCCAGGGCGAACCGGCAGCCCAGTCTGCGCAGATCGAGGATGAACTTGTTTGCCAGGTCCAGATTGCCGATTGCCGCCGTTTCGGTAATCTCGAAGCACAACAGCCGGCCCAGTCCAGGCGCTTCGCCCAGACGGCCAATCAGCAGATGCTTAAATTCCTCGTCCTTGAGCGAAGCTCCTGAAAGATTGATGTCAAACAGGCAATGATCTTCGCGCTGCCCGTTCGCCAGATATTCCGCGCATTGATTGAGGGTGCGGTCTACGACCCAACGGTCTATGACGGGCATGAGCTGATAACGTTCCGCCGCAGGGATAAAGGCCATCGGCAGGATCTCCTGGCCCTCTTCATCCACCATGCGCAGCAACAGCTCCACATGGAGCCCTGTTTTCCCCGCCTGCAGTGGTCGAATCTCCTGCCACACCAATCGCAAGCGGTCGTCTTCCAACGCCTGTTGTATCCGCCCCACCCACTGGATTTCGCCCCGGTGCCTAGCCAAGTCTGAATCCCGCTGCTGGTAAAGGTGTATCTGGTTGCGGCCACGATTCTTTGCCACGTAACAAGCTGCATCTGCAGCTGACAGCAAGTTTGCTCCGGTGCCGCTTTCCTGGGTAATCATCACCAGTCCAACGCTGACCCCAACTGCGAAAATCCTTTCATCCCACTTGAAGCGGAAACGGTGGACGGCGACGCGGAATTGTTCCGCCACCACCAAAGCGTCTTCCCTGGAACAGTTCTCCAGCAGCAGGCCAAACTCATCCCCGCCCAGACGCGCCAAGGTGTCGCGGTCTCTTAGCTCGCATTTGAGGATAAGAGCCAATTGCCGGAGCAGCTCATCCCCCGCAGCATGCCCGCAACTGTCATTGATCACCTTGAACTGATCCAGATCCAGATAACAAAGGGCATGGATGCGGTCGTGCTGGATGCTGGAATTGACGGCCCGCTCCAGGCGGAGTTCAAATTCGCGCCGGTTGACCAGTCCGGTCAATGCATCGTGGCTCGCCTGATACGCCAGTCGGGCGGTGGCCTGATCGATTCTTTCCTGCAGTTGTTCGTGCATGGATTGCAGCCTGGCGGCCATGCTGTTGACTCCATGCTGCAGGATGCCGAATTCGGCTGCTCCATCCGATTCAACCCTTTCTTCCAGATGCCCTTCACCGAGTCGGTGCACGGCCCGTGAAAGTGAAACGATGGGCCGGGTGATCTGGCGCCCCATGCGCCAGCCGATCAACGCGCTGATTGCCAGTCCGGTCAGCAGAATCAACAGGCTTTGCTCGATGACTCTGCGTTGACCAAGCAGAGTGGAAGTCCGGGAAAACTCCAGCCCAACCCAGCCGACAGGCGGCGTTCGACGCACGTCGCGCCGCTCCATCTCCTTGTCCCCGGTCAGGACGTAATCGTCCACTGGGATTTCTGTGCGCTGAATGGCACTGAAGTAAACCAAGCTGGCCGAATTGTCCGAATGATCGATTTCGCTGCCTGCTATCGCGGCCAGGGGGGGCTGGCTCCAGTTGGCTTTACCTACACGAGCCACGAGCTGTCCGTCCGCCGAAAAAACTGCGACGCCGTCCACATCCGGTTCATTCATAGCGCTGATCAGCAGGCGATTGAGTATTTCGCGATTGCCGGTCGCCACCCCATACTCGCAGGCAGGCGCCAAGGTTTGCGCCATTGCCTTTGCCCTTTCATGCAATGACCGATCCAGATCGGCAATCTTTCCCGCCGTCAGCCAGACCACCAGGATCAGGCTGATAACCGCAGCGGGAACCAGCGCAAGCCATAAGGCCTTGGCCTGAATTCCATGCCTAATCACGCTCGCCTCCTTCCTGCATGCGCTTTAGCAAAACGGACTCAACAGGCAATACGAGACCCAGCGAGCGGGCGACGTGCTCATTGATTGAAATCGAGTAGTACCTGGGAAACTGCGCAGGGGGCAGTTTCACCGATCCATTGGACAGCACCTTAAGGGCGATCTCTGCCGTCTGCTGTCCGATCTGTTCAGGCGAAGAAAAGATGGAAACCAGGGCTCCGGCCCTCGTCAATGACCGCGAATAACCCATCACCGGGACATGGTAACGGTAGGTGGTGAGGAATATGGTTTGCGCAGTGATGCGATTGAACACTTCGGCATCCGGCAAAGCCAGCAGCAGATCAACGCTGGGCAGTATCTTTTCCAAGGACTCCACCAGCCGCAGTTCCGAACCGACGATGACCTCGTTGACACTGAGGTGCATGAGCTTGGCCTGCGATTGCAGCTCGCGCAGTTGCCAGGTCTGGGAATTGCTCAATGCCACACCCAGTTTCGACGCTTCAGGAAGGGCTTCCCGCACCAAGCGCAACTGCCGGGAGAAGGGCTGATCAAGAAATACCGCTGTGGCCGGCCGCTGATCTGCTGCAAGCCGGCTCTGTCCATTGTGGAGATACCAATCGCGCGGGACCAGGGCCGCGATGACGGGGGTCTTGGACGAGCTCTTGATCGCCGCATCCGCAGCTTTAACGCCTACGGTGATGATAAGCTTGGCTGCCAAGGCCGCATCATTGGACGCGAGCTGGTCCGGCGTCTCGCGAATAAGGTTGTGTTCAGATCCAAGCCTGGACTGAATCGCCCCCAGAACTTCCTGGTAGGGCGCCGAATCGTCGCTCAAGACAACGGCGATCGTAGCGGCTAACCCATTGCTGGCAATAACCGCCGCGCCAAGCGTTAACAGGGCCTTGGCGAAGTACCCCTTCAGCGTCCGCAATTATTCAGCTCGCCGCACCGACGCCCGCCAGCCAGATGCAAGCCCCCTTGGACTCCCGGTTGATAGCCTCCAGCACGGCGTCGTGCTCAGCCAGTTCAGCAACAGGAACCGCAGCAGAAACTGGCCGGGGCCGCAGGCAGCCGGCGTCGATGCCAGACCGTGCATAATGGGCATCCGTCATGGTCATCATGAGACTTTCCTGGCCCCGGGTCATGGCCAGATAAACGGCAGCCAGCAGTTCGCAGTCGAGCAGGGCGCCGTGCAGGGTCCGGCTCGAGTTGTCCACTGCGTAACGTTTACACAGGGCATCCAGGCTGTTGCGCTGGCCCGGGTGCATTTCCCTCGCCATCGCCAAGGTGTCCACCACGCCTTCGCAATGCTGACCCAAGGGCGGCAGGCCCAATTTCTCGAATTCCGCGTTCAGAAACCCGGTATCAAACGGCGCATTGTGCATCACCAGCTCCGCGCCGCCGACATACTCAAGAAACGCGCCGACGATGTCTGCAAAACGGGGTTTGTCCTGCAAGAACTCGGCGGAAATGCCATGCACCTGCAAGGCCCCTTCGTCAATCTCCCGATCCGGATTGAGGTAGCGATGAAAATGATTCCCGGTAAGCCGGCGATTGACCAGTTCCACGCCGGCCAGTTCGATGATTCGATGTCCCAGCCTGGGCTCCAGCCCTGTTGTTTCCGTGTCCAGTATGACTTGTCGCATTGTTCTTCTGCCGCAAAACGCGGTGCGTGTCCCTTATCGACCTGCGGTAATGCCGGCGTTGGCTAGTTCGTCGGCGCGTTCGTTGCCCGGATGCCCCGCGTGGCCTTTGACCCATACCCATTCGACTGTATGAAGCCGGGCCGCCTCTTCCAGGGCCAGCCACAAATCCTGGTTCTTCACCGGCTTGCCTTCGGCCGTTTTCCAGCCCTTGCGCTTCCAGCCGGGCAACCACAGGCTGATTCCCTTGTGCACATATTGTGAATCCGTATGAAGCCTGACCTTCGTGGACCGCGTTAGCGCATTCAATGCTTCGATAACGGCCTTCAGTTCCATCCGATTATTGGTGGTTTCCGCTTCCCCGCCGAACAGTTCTTTCCGATGCTTTCCGCAGATCAGCAGGGCGCCCCACCCTCCCGGCCCCGGATTGCCTTTGCATGCGCCGTCGGTGTAAGCATCCACGATGTCACAGCGGCTTGCCACGACGTACCCGATACTGATTCAGATTGACGATCTTTCTCGCTGCTGGGGACAAGGCTTGCGCGGCCTTTACCGGTTCCTTCCAGGATGGCGTCAGCAGCCGCATGCCATGAACCCGCTTGACCGCCTGGATAAAATACACTCCGCCCCCCATTGCCCACCACCGGTCTCCAGCGGGTTCCATGAAGCGGAAGCGCCGCAGCCAGGAGTCGCGGTTGATCGGCGGACGATAGCAACACATGCTGCCCGCAGCGAATTCGAAACCCAGCAGCTCAAGCCAGTCCTTGACCCGCGAAAGATTGAGGAACACGCCGTTCCACGGGAAGCATCCATCGCCAGCCTTGAGCGCGCGGACAATGCCCCACAAGCTTCTGGGATTGAAACCGGAAAGTATTATCCTGCCTTCTGGGCGAAGGATCCGTTGCACCTCGCGCAAAACCTGGTGAGGATTGTCGCTGAATTCCAACACATGCGGCAGAAGCACCAAATCAATGGACTGCGATTCGAACGGCAGGAACATCGGATCGGCATAAACCTGGGCCTCCCGTTCCAATCCGCATCTTACCCGCTGCGGGATGCGGCTGTTGCGCAAGAACGCCACCGCCGGCAATCCCACCTGAACCGCATTGAAGCCGAACACGTCGGCCACTGCGCCGTCAAAGTAAACGAGCTCCCGGCTCAGCAGGTAGCTGCCTAGCGCGCTATCAAACCATTGACCGTCAATTTTGGATACCATAGTCCGAAAACCGACCTTCACTTTTCATGTTAAGTGTCCTGGCCCTGCCAGCATTCACCGACAATTACATCTGGCTGATCCATAACCAGCGCGTTGCCCTGGTGGTCGATCCGGGGGAGCACCAGCCCGTTACCCGGGTTGTCGACCAACTGGGCCTTGAACTGTTGGCCATCCTCAGCACCCACCACCATGCCGATCACGTGGGCGGCAACCAAACTCTCCACCAGCGCTACGGCTGCGCCATATATGGTCCGGCGACGGAGGTCATTCCCGCTCTCACCCATCCGCTCGCGGATAACGACCGGATTAGTTTCCCCGAGCTGGAACTGAGCTTCGATATCATCGGTACCCCCGGGCACACCCTGGGTCACATTTCCTATTATGGCGCGGGATACCTGTTCTGCGGTGACACCTTGTTCGGCTGCGGTTGCGGCCGCCTGTTTGAAGGAAGCGCCGGGCAAATGCATCGATCCCTCTCTCGGCTGGCCCAGCTTCCCGACGATACTCTCGTCTGCTGCGCACATGAATACACTTTAGGTAATATTCTTTTTGCCAAGTCCGTCGATAGCGGCAATCCGGACCTCCTGCTTAGGGAACGAGCCGATCGAAACCGACGCGAACTTGGCGTGCCCACCCTGCCGTCCACCTTGGAGCTGGAGAAAGCCACCAACCCTTTCCTGCGTTGCCACCAAGCATCCCTGGCTCAGGCGGCACAGGCCCTGTCCGGCCATAAGCCCATGACCGAAGTTGACGTCTTTGCCGCGCTGCGGTCTGGAAAGGACCATTTCCGGACTTAGGCCCAGTCCAGTTGGAATTGCTCCAGCTGATCCTGCAGATGTGTAGCCGTGGAAAGCTTAAGCCCGGTTCATTGCCTGTAAGGCTCAAGGTTGACCTGAGAGGCGCATCGTTGTAGGATGCCAGCCAACCCCAGCAGGAGATCAAGTTTTGAAGCAATTCAATTTGTTGCGAAGGTATGCGTCCTGTTTTCTCTGGCTGAGCCTGCTGGCATCCAGCCAGGTAATCTCCTCCACCGCCCAGGCCGAACCTTCCGGCAAAGCTGAAATCAAAATCGTCGCAAATCCGGGCAAAGCACTCAACTTCAACCAGATCGATACCTCATTAGGCCAGCAGGGCCCAACTCCCGACCAAGCCGCCAGCCCCGGTAACACGCCCAACACTAACAAAGCCGCCTCTCTCGACACTAACCCCGCACAACTGCTTGACGAAACCGCCGAGCCCGTCAACGTATGGGAGCGGGTGCGCAAGGGATTTCGACTTGGGCCCTTAAACTCCCCGCTGGTGGAGGTTCACACCCGCTGGTATGCGGATCGCCCGGAATACGTAAACCGCATGTTGGAGCGCTCGCGTCGCTACCTGTATCACATCGTGGACGCCGTGGCACAGCGCGGCATGCCAATGGAAATTGCGCTGCTGCCAATGGTGGAAAGCGGCTTCAATCCCCAGGCGCGGTCGCGTGCCGACGCGGCGGGCATCTGGCAGTTCATTCCCACCACGGGGAAGACTTATGGCCTGCGGCAGAACGCGTGGTATGACGGCCGCCGCGACATTACCGCCGCAACCCAGGCGGCCCTGGATTATCTGCAAAAACTGTTCATGGATTTCGGCTCCTGGGAACTGGCCTTGGCAGCCTATAACTGCGGCGAAGGCTGCGTCTCGCGCGCGCAGCAGAGAAATGCAGCACGGGGTCTGCCTACCGATTATGCATCCCTCAACCTGCCGGTGGAAACCAAGCACTACGTTCCCAAGCTCCTGGCCATTAAGCAGCTCGTGCTGGAACCGGAGAGCTTTGGCGTGTCTCTCAACGATATTCCCAACGAACCCTATTTCACTCAGGTATCCCTCAACCCCAAGAACATGGACATGCGCTCCGCCGCCCGGCTGGCAGGCATGAGCGTGGATGAGTTCCTGAATCTCAATCCGGCCTTTCCGCGCAAAGTCCTGCGGGCCAACTCCGATGTGGCAGTGTTGGTGCCGGTCGATAAGGTCGCCCAATTCCAGGACAATCTGCAAAAGGGCGAATGGGACAGTTGGCAGCCGGTCCGCGCACGCAAAGGCGAAACGCTTGCCCAACTGGCGGAACGCTATAACACCACGACCGCCCGGTTGTCCGAGCACAACCATTTTAAACTTTATCGCGGCAGATTTGGCTCCAAACAGGTGGTGCTGGTGCCGGTCAGTTCCGCCGCTGAAGCTGCTACAGACAAGGAACTCGCTACCTGGGCGGAGGCCGAGAAGCGCAGCTTCAGCGACGACGCCCTGTCGGTTCGCTATTCCAGCCGCGCGCATGTCGTGCGCAAGGGAGAAACCC
The DNA here is from genome assembly GCA_035635075.1 of Thiobacillaceae bacterium. GTDB lineage: Bacteria > Pseudomonadota > Gammaproteobacteria > Burkholderiales > Thiobacillaceae > DASQBT01. The sequence goes on from DASQBT010000222.1 coordinate 38,069, forward strand.
TTGCTTCCGTGGCGCGCAAGTACCGGGTTAGCATCGCCAATCTCAAGCGCTTGAACCGGCTTGGATCGGCTCATCTGAGAGTCGGGCAGCACTTGGTCGTCAGTCAGGCCAGGCCGATCTCGCGAGCAAAGACCGCGAGCAATGCGCACAGGGTTCGGCGCCATGCAAAGATCGCGACGAGATCTGGCGGCAAGACCCGCTACTACACGGTGCGCAAGGGCGACACCCTAGGCGCCATCAGCAGCCGCTACAACGTCGCCCTGAATGATCTGCGCCGCTGGAACCAGATCAAGGGCTACCACCTGCAACCTGGCGCCAGGCTGATGATAAAGTCTTAAGCGAGCGCAGCCAGCCATTTCCTCTTACCGCTAGTTGTGCTGCAAAACAGGCAAGCCCCTTGGTCCCCGATCAGTCGCGCGCCTGAAGACGCCACCAGGATTGAGATCCATTACACAGCAGCCGCCACAACGCCGCCCAGAGCGATGTGCGCCGCCGGAACCAGTTAGTTCAAGGGATACCGCCTCCAACCCAGTGCCAAGCTGATGGCCAAGTCCGGACTCGGCTAACTGTTGTCAGCCTTGCAGGCTGACACACGCAGCTCATGAGAACCAGCGCAGAAAGGCAGCGGCGGTCAGAGCGATGATGCCCAGTCCGATCAGGCCGTGCCAGACCTGCTTGCGCCTTGCCTCGGTCCAGTAGGCGGCGCGCAGCAGATAAATGACAATCAGCAGGACCCCCAGACCGGCACCGATGGCTTTCACGAACAACGCGGCGGTCGCGATTCCGCTGATATCGGGGAACCGTCCGTAATAGTAGAAGCTGATCGCTCCAAATAGCGCGCCGCTGCCGATCTGCACCGCCCACGCGATGCCGACCAGCCATGCAAGGGCGCGTTCGCGCAGCGGATCCGGCGGCCTCATGTAGATCGCGGCCCCGGCACCGCCCACCACTGCCGCCGCGCCGAAGTTGTGGATGACCTGGGTCAGGGCATACGCGAAGTTTTGCGCATCCACGCCCGCCCTACTCCACGCTGACCTTGATGCATTTCTCCACGCCGATGGGTACGTGCGCCTTGTTCACCACCTTGACGCAGATCGTGTGGGCGCCGACGGCCAGCGTCTCCAGCGTATAGCTCCCTTCAAGCTTGCGCAGGATGCCGACCTCCTTATTGTCGACATAAACGTGAACATGGTCGCCATGCGGCCCCGCAACGACTTTATAAACCAGCTTGGCCTGCTCCATGGCATCCAGTTTGGCTCCATCCGCAGGCGAAGCGATGTTGACCGAAGCTTCAGCCGAGAGCGCCGGTGCGGGCAACGGCGCTAGCAGCAGAGTACCGAGTAGACAGGAAAATACAGAATGGGAACGCATAATCAAACTCCTTTGCCTGGCCAGGAGATGCTGTCCTCATATGGACCTCGACGGACCAGACAGGTTCGCATCCCTGTCTTGGCTTGTCCCTACATCCCTTACCCCAAGCCCTGCCCGCGAACGAGGCGAGGGAGCGCAAGCGAAGCAGCCCTCACAACGCCGCCGCCAGCAGCGCGCGAGTGTAATCTTGCTGCGGCCGGGTAAGGATCTGCTCCGTATTTCCCTCCTCCACGATCCTGCCGTCCTTCATCACAGCCACGCGATGCGCAAGATAACCTACCGCGCTCAGGTTGTGGGTGATGAACAAGATCGCCAGCGCATGGTCGCGCTGCAAGTCGGCGAGCAGGTTCAGAATCTGGGCCTGCACTGACACGTCCAGCGCGGAAGTGGGCTCGTCGCAGATGAGCAGCCTGGGTTCCACCGCCAATGCGCGCGCGATCGCGATGCGCTGGCGTTGCCCGCCGGAAAATTCGTGTGGGTAGTGGTTCGCAGCTGTTGCATCCAGGCCGACCTGTTCAAGAAGCACCGCCAGGCTCTTGCTCTTGCCCTTGCCCATCCCCAAAGCGGCCATGCCCTCAGCCAGAATTTCGCCCACCCGCAAGCGCGGGTTGAGCGAACTGTAGGGGTCCTGAAACACGATCTGGGCGATCCGCCGATGGGGCTTGAACCGCCGGCTGCTCAGCCCCGATACGGTTTTCCCGTTCAGGCGCACCTCCCCTTCCGCAATCGGAGTGAGCCCCAAAATCGCCTTGGCCGCGGAGGTTTTCCCGCAGCCGGATTCGCCCACCAGGGCGAGGGTTTCTCCTGCCTGGATGCGGAAAGTGATGCCGTCCACCGCGCGTATCCTGTGCCTGCCGAACAGTCCGCCGCCGGACTTGAGCGTGTACGTGACCTGCAAGTCCTGCACTTCCAGGACAACCTGAGGCTCCGGCTTGGCTCTCGCGGCGAACAGAATGTCGGTGCCAGCTTTGCGCCTGCCCGGGTATTCGGCCAGAAAGCAGCGCGCCTGATGATCCGGATGCAATGGTTTTAGCGCCGGTTCGGCAGATCGGCACACATCGAACACGTGGTCGCAGCGGTCGGCGAACCGGCAGGCCGTGAACCTACGATCGAGCGCCGGTACCCTGCCCGGAATCGCGGCCAGCCGCTGCCCGACCCTGGCCAAGCCGGGGACGGCGGCCATAAGTTTCTGCGTGTAAGGATGGAAGGGCGCATCCAGCAAGGTCTGGCTCGGGCCGGTTTCCACCAGCTGGCCCGCATACATGACGC
>DASQBT010000223.1:0-8951 GCA_035635075.1 Thiobacillaceae bacterium
TTCTACGCATCTGTCTTTCCCGACTCGCGCGTTACCCGTGTCACGACCATGCCGAGCGAGTCGCCGAGCGGTCCGCCTGGCTCCGTGAAAATCGTCGAGTTCGTTCTTTGCGGGCAGCCCTTTGTCGCAATGAGCGCCGGACCGCTCGACCCATTCAACCATGCTGTGTCGTTCGTCGTTAACTGCGAAAATCAGGACGAGATCGACCGTTACTGGGATGCGCTTCTCGACGGTGGGTCAGCGGAGCAGTGCGGCTGGCTCAAGGATCGCTTCGGCCTCTCGTGGCAAATCGTCCCAACCGCGCTCGGCGAGATGATGGCCGACACCGATAGAGACAAGGCCAAGCGGGCCGCAGACGCCCTGATGAAGATGGTCAAATTCGACATCGCCGCACTGAAGGCGGCTTATAACGGAACGCCGGTTTGAATGTCCAGTTTTCATTTGCCTGATGCTTGGGGTAACGTCCGGGAGAAACGCGGTCTTTCCCGATTAACAGACGCCCAGCACCGGCTCAAATATGCGCGCCTAAGCAAGCAGGCAGAGCAAGACGTCTGCAGCGAATTGCTAGGACGAACCAAAATGGGGTTTCGCGTGCAGCATCCGCGATAAGGTGTGGCTTTTTAACCAGCCGCACACACGAAAGGAAATGTCATGGCCAGCTCAAATATGAAAAAGTTCCTTGCTCTATATCTCGTGCCAGCCTCGGTAATTGACGAGTGGACAAAGACCGACTCCGAACAGAGGAAGGCTGCCGAAGAGAAAATGCGGGCCGAGTGGGACGAATGGATGGGCGCCCACGCAAGCATGATCATCAGCACAGACGCTGGCGGGAAGACCAAACAGGTCACGTCAAATGGTGTTTCCGACACCAGGAACGATATCATGCTGTACTCGATCGTGGAGGCCGAGTCGCACGAAGCGGCGGCGAAATCGTTCGAAAACCATCCGCACCTGCAAATTCCGCAATCATCCATCGAAGTAATGGAAATCAGACCGATGGGGGGAATGTGACGACACTATCGGACCAGAGCGGAGACTTCCGGGCATCGAGGCGACCACCTTCGAAAGTGGACAAAAACCCGGAACCGGATCCGCTGGGAGGTCGGCGGCTTTGGCCCACACTTTTTGGAAATGAAAGCACGATGAAACCTGCAAAGAACGGCACCCAGAAATCCCCCAAGAGCACCGCAGCGACGGGAAAGAAATCCAAGGGATTCACCGACGAGGAACGAGTCGCGATGAGGGAGCGCCTCGAAGAGCTGAAGGCGGACGCACGGCCCGGCCGGCGCGCGGACAAGGCGGACGGGGAAAACGCCGTGCTCTCGAAGATCGCCGCGCTACCGCAGCCCGATCGTGCCATGGCCGAGCGGCTCCATGCCATCATCAAAGCCAACGCGCCAGCGCTCTCGCCGAAAACCTGGTACGGGATGCCCGCGTATGCCAAGGACGGCAATGTCGCGCGCTTCTTCCAAAGTGCGCAAAAGTTCAAGACGAGATATGCAACGCTAGGCTTCAGCGACAAGGCGAACCTCGACGAAGGTCACATGTGGCCGACCGCCTTCGCGCTAAAGGAGCTGTCCACCGCGGAAGAGGCAAAGATCGGCGCGCTCTTGAAGAAAGCGGTGAGCTGAGGACCGGGACGCCACTGGAACCGCCCTATGCAGGATCGTCGGTCGGGACGAGGCATTCCCGCCTGACGAGAACGCGCACTTGCGCTCCATTGTCTCTCCACAATTCCGGAGCGCAGGATCGAGACTCCACAATTCAATGTCCCGTCGCCTTGCCAGCGCCGCGACCTTTACGGGGTCGGATTGAGCCAGTTTGGGTCTGTGGGCTTGCGCGCGGCCTAAAGCCCATCTGTCCGAAGATGCGCTGGCATCGGCGCACCCCCAGAGTGGCCCCGTATCGTCGGCGCAGATGCTCAGGGGCAGATTGCCGTCCCACAGATGGTCAGCGAGGCCCAATTCCCCGGGGTCGCGTCGCAGTCGCGCCCCAGTGCCATTGGCCTAAACGATCACCTTCACCTCAAGCGCCGTGGCTTTCGCCTCGCTTGACCCAGCGTTGCGCACATCATTCGATATTTACGCGGCGTTTTGATCGCGCCAGTCATCCGAATCGACAGTTGCCAACCAGTCGTCGACCTGCTTTTCCGCGTCATCTTTGGCAATGCCGTATCGCTCCTGAAGTTTACCGGTCAGCTGTTGCCGGCGACCCTTGATCATGTCGAGATCGCCATCAGTCAGCTTGCCCCATTTCTCCTTGAACTTGCCTTTTACCTGTTTCCAGTTGCCTTCGATAATGTCCCAGTTCATCGTTCATCTCCTTTGCAGTTAAACAACAACACATCTGCGCTGCGTCACTATCCGCCGGGCTTCCAAATCATCATTTCATTGCGGCATCGTTTCTATACCGTCCTGCGTGCGACTCAGGCGAGATTCACCGCGGCAAAGTCCCAGTTGATCAGCTTGTCGATAACGGCGGCAACGTAGTCCTTGCGCCGATTCTGATAGTCGAGGTAATAGGCGTGTTCCCAAACGTCTATCGTCAGCAGCGGCTTCATCCCCTTGGTTAAGGGTGAATCCGCATCGTCGGTGTTGATCACGCTAACGCTCTCCCCATTCAACACCAGCCAGGCCCAACCGGTCCCGAACTGGGCTATGGCCACCTTCGCCAGCTCGGCCTTGCATTCGTCGACTGTAGCGAAGGACGCCTCGATCATCCGTTTCAGGGCAGAGGGCGGGTCGCCTCCCCCGCGCGGTTTCAGGCTGTGCCAGTAAAACGTGTGGTTCCAAGTCTGCGCCGCATTGTTGAAGATTGTGCGTTTGTCCGGTTTCCCAGCGGTGGCCCGAATGATGTCTTCCAGCGCCATGTCCTGAAATTCGGTGCCTTCAACGGCTTTATTAAGCTCGTCAATGTAGGTTTGGTGATGCTTGCCGTAGTGAAAATTGAGGGTTTTCTCGGAGATGACCGGGACTAGCGCGTCCAATGGATAAGGCAGAACAGGAAGTTCATAGGGATAGGCCATGGCCACACTTTTAAGCGCGCTTTCGTCGGATCCGGAACTTCCCTCTGGAATGAAATCTTCCGGCACGAAGCCGGAACGCTCTCGGGATTCTCGATAATTCATTTTCGTGAACTCCTAGACAACCATGCCCAATTCATGGGCATTCGAACCTGCTAAATCGATGCGGATTTCATTGATGGTATTTGACTTTCGCCTCGCTTACACATGCGTCCTTGGCGCTTCCGGACAAGGAATCACATCTTTCCTTGGCCGCCTTGTACTCCGCCTTCATTTGATCCTGGTCCGCATCGGCTTGGCTCTTGGCCGACTTCTCGTCCGCCTTCGCGTGCGATTTTGCGCTAACGTAGGCCGCTTTCGCATCCTTCAGGCAAACATCCTTCGCGTTCCCGGACATTTTTTTGCAGTTCTGCTTGTCGAGCTTATATTTATGCTCGGCCGCATCTTTCTTGGCATCATAGCGCGCCTCGGCGCGGTCTTTCTTGGCGCCGCTCACGTCCGTCGCGTAGACCGGGTTCAATACGCCGAGACCTATAAGCAACAGCATGGCAATGGGAAGTTTCATTTGCGGTGACTCCTTCATGGGGTGGTTACAAAGGGTTCAAAGCGCGACCCCACATCGCGCGAACCTCCGACTTTGTGCGTAGCGTAGCGCCATGGATTAGCACGCACTAGCGGTCTCCACTGACAAACATGTAAGGCTTCCGGAATTCTGATGTAGGCAGACGCTGATGCACCGGGGCCGACGTCGAGTCACCGTGCCGGTTTTGCCAATTCACGAGCTGCGGCGCTATATCACGCCCAGCACCAGCAGAATGAGGAGGATCACCAGCACCAGTCCCAGACCGCCGCTGGGACCGTAACCCCATGTCCGGCTGTAGGGCCAGGTTGGAATCGCACCGATGAGCATGAGCACCACAACAATGAGCAGGATTGTTCCTAATGTCATTTCATGTCTCCTATTAGTTCGCCGCACGCGAAACATCCAATGACGCGTATTCGGCGCGTCGCTGCCGCCGTTGCCATCGCGGGGCGCCCGCGTCGATCCCGGTTGCCGGCCGCACCATCGAGGCGATGGATCGGCTAGCACAGACAATTACCAATATACGCACCAGGCGGCATACGTCTGTAGGACAGTGCCCACTTTGCGTAGCACGCCGCCTGTGCAGACGCAACAATGGATTGCGGCCAGGATTTGGTGGGGCGCGACGCGTCGATACACTAAGCCCGCGTTTCGGATCTGCGCGGCCGCATCCTTGGCGCTGGCCATCGATAGAAGCCCTGCTTAGCCAGCTCCACGACCAAGAGATAGACCAGCACCATCGCGCCCAGGATGAAATAGAACCGTGCGGGGGGCGGCACGAATCCGAAGTAGGCGCCCATTGGGGTGAACGGCAACAGCGCCGCGATGCATACAACCGCCAGCGATGTCGTTATCAGCATGGTATGAGGAAGGCTTTTCAGTGGATTGCCGCGCGTTCGAATGGTGAAAATTACCAGCACCTGGGTGCACAGCGACTCGACAAACCAGCCGGTCTGAAACAGCTTCTCGTCCGCCCGCAGAACGACCAGCATGATGTAGAAGGTCAGAAAGTCGAACACTGAGCTGATCGGCCCGATAACGAGCATGAAATTGCGGACGAAATTCATGTCGAGAACGCGCGGATTGTGAATCTCGCCGGCATCCACCTTGTCCAGCGGAATTGGTATTTCCGAGATGTCGTAGAGAATGTTGTTGAGCAGGATCTGGGTCGGCAGCATGGGCAGGAAAGACAGAAACAGCGAGGCCCCAGCCATGCTGAACATGTTGCCGAAGTTGGAACTGGTGCCCATCAAGATGTACTTCATGATGTTGCCGAACGTCCGTCGCCCCTCCAAAACGCCCGCGTGCAGAACGTGCAGATCATGGCGCAGAAGGATCATGTCCGCTGCCTCCTTGGCCACATCGACGGCCGAGTCCACCGATAGACCGACATCGGCCGAGTGCAATGATGGCGCATCGTTAATGCCGTCACCCAGATAGCCGACCACATGGCCACGGGCCTTGAACGCCCGGATAACGCGCTCTTTCTGTGCTGGATTCACCCGGCAGAACAGGTTGGCTGCTTCGACTCGGGCCTGCAGGGCGTGATCGTCCATCTGCGCGATCTCCTTGCCGGTCAGCATGCCCGTCACCGGAATCTTCAACTGGGCGCAGACATGCCGGGTAACCAAATCGCTGTCGCCGGTCACGATCTTGATGGCGACGCCGACCCGATCGAGGGCGGACAGTGCAGAGGCGGCGCTCGCCTTGGGCGGGTCGAGGAAGGCGGCAAACCCGGCGAGCACCAGCTCCGTTTCGTCACCCACGACGGCATGGGGATGGTCCAGAGGCACTTGGCGCCAGGCGATGCCCAGCGCCCGGAAGCCTTCTTCTTCCAGCGCGCGGTAATGGCTGCGAATCGCCCCCACAGCCACTTCATCCATGGGCCTCTGCAGTTCGGCGCCCCCCGCTTCGTAATGAGTGCACAGCCCGACAATTTCGTCCGGTGCGCCTTTCACCACCAGCCAGCGGGTCTGGCCGTTATCGATAAGCACAGAGACGCGGCGACGCTCGAAGTCGAAGGGAACCTCATCGATTTTCTTCCAGGCGCCAATGTCGATGTGCTGGTGGCCGAGAATGGCGTCATCCAGGGGACTCTTCAGGCCTGTCTCGAAGAAGCTGTTGAAATAGGCCAGTTCCAGCACCCGCTCGCTTGGCCGGCCCTCCGCGTCAACATGTTTTTCCAGGCGGATTTTCGCCTCGGTCAGGGTGCCCGTCTTGTCGGTGCAGAGGACATTCATGGAACCCAGATCTTGAATGGCGGACAGCCGCTTGACGATCATGTGCCTCTTCGCCATGCGCAGCGCGCCACGCGCCAGCGTTACCGAGATCACCATGGGCAGCAATTCCGGCGTCAGCCCCACGGCAAGGGCCACGGCAAACAGGAAGGATTCCAGCAAGGGCTTGTGAAACAGGGTGTTCACGAGTAGCACGAACATCACCATCAAGACCGTCAAGCGCATGATCAACAGGCCGAAGCGGCGAGTGCCGATCTCGAATGAAGTCGGCACCGACGGGCGGGACACGCTGCCTGCAATTTCACCGATGGCAGTATCCGCGCCAGTCTTCACCACCAGCATCCGGGCACTGCCGCTGATGACCGAAGTGCCCATGAATACAGCGTTGGTTGCCTCCTGCAGCTCTGTGGCGGAATCGGGCAGCGTGCTTGGCCGCTTTTCTACCGGGTAGGGCTCGCCCGTCAGCAGTGCCTGCTTGACAAAGAAATCGCGCGCTTCAAGCACTCTTCCATCCGCCGGAATCAGATCTCCGGCCGAGAGCAGAATGACGTCGCCAGGCACGACTTGAGTTACCTGGATCTCCATTGGCTTCCCGTCGCGCATTACCTTGGCTCGGACAGAAACCGACTCGCGCAACTTCTCTGCGGCCGCGTTCGCTCTATATTCCTGGACGAAATCCAGGGTGACACTCAGGAGAACGATGGAGGCGATGATAAGAAAGTTGGTAACCTCTCCGGTAAATGCCGAAACGGCACTGGCGACCAGGAGAACAATGACCAGCGGATTCCTGAAGCGGGCGAGGTACTGAAGCAGCAGCGGTTTCTTCTGCGGTTCGCGAAATATGTTCGGGCCAAACCTGGCAAACCGCGTTTTGGCCTCGACATTAGACAAGCCTGTGGCCGCGGCAGTGGAGTCAGCCGTCTCTTGTGAAAGAGGGTCAAGCCACCAAGGCCGGGACGTTGGATCTATCGGCATCTGATATCCAAGGGTGGGTCCATTACAGGATAGCGTTCTTGGAGACCAGCTGCATCAGGTGCGGCCGGCGCGATGTTGTCATCAACTTGGCCAGGCCTGCAGTTGTGCACTGAAACTCCGAACCGGATTTGCGTTTTTCTAAAACGGGCCCGCCTCTTGTTGCGTAGTATAGGTTTGCGTTTGTGGATGAGTCCTCGATCCATGTGGCCCCTCAGACTTCGCTTGCCAAACGTACATGACCAATCCGTCAACTGTAGTGAAATCAAATCATGGGCGTTATGGGGGACCGATACTGCCTTAGGGGGCTACTATAGAATTGATTGAACCGCAGACCAATTGAAAGGCTAATCTGGCCCAGCCTGATCGCGGCCTCGGCCTGGACGGGCAAGTTCCGCAATCCAACCGTTCTCGCGATCCGTGAGACTCGACTGGGCGCTGGGTCAACCGAATATTCCGATGGATGAATCAGGGAGGCAGAGACATGGCTAGACTGTCCAGCGCGAGGCCTGGCCAGACTGACAAGCCCGGCATTACCTGGAGAGGAGGCCTCGGCATTGAACAGCGCGAGAACATGATTCGCGGGGCGACTTGCCGTCGTTGACACGGATGTCGTCATCCCAACGGACCAAGCGTGATTCCTGAATTCCGCACCCAGACGGCCCTTCATGGCGAACCCGGCATCATGCTGCCCGACTATTGCGGCGGCAGCCTGGTCAACCTGATGAGTTCCATCGCCATCGCTCTGGGCGCAGACAGCCCCTATCCGCAGTTGACCCTGCTGCCTGCCGAAGCCTTGGCGGATGCGCGTCATCTGGTACTGCTGGTGGTCGACGGCTTGGGCCTGCATTACCTGCTTGGCCGCAACGGCGCGCTGCGCCGCCACCTGCGCGGTCAGCTCACGTCGGTATTCCCTTCCACCACAGCCAGCGCCATTCCCACGTTTCTAACCGGTCTTGCTCCGCAACAGCATGCCTTGACCGGCTGGCACATGTATTTCCGCGAGATCGGCGCCATCGCCGCGCCGCTCCCTTTCCGCGTCCGGGCAGACCGTCACGCGCTGCGCACGGCGGGCGTCACGCCGCGCGAACTGTTCGGTCTCACGCCGTTGTTCGACCGTCTGCCCTTGGCCTGCCACGTGGTGGGCCCGCGCCATATCATTCACTCGGACTTCAATGTCGCCCTATCCGGACGCGCGCAGCGGCACGGCTATGACAGTCTGGATGAGATGTTCGGCCTTATCGCCGGCATGCTGCGCAGCGTTGAGCCGGGCAGCTACGTCTATGCCTACTGGCCCGAGCTGGACAGTGCAGCGCATGAACATGGCATCGGTAGCGCCCAAACAGCAGCCGCTTTTGCAGCGCTGGATGCGGCCTTCGCCCAACTGCTGGAGGCCGCGCGCGGCAGCGGCAGCGTCGTCATCGTCACTGCCGATCACGGCTTCATCGACACCACGGCGGAGCAGACCGTCGATCTGGATGATCACCCCTTGCTGCGCCAGACCTTGTTGCTGCCGCTGTGCGGCGAACCACGCGCGGCCTATGCCTACGTTCGTTCGGGGCGGGAGCCGCAATTGGAGAACTATCTCCGGGAGAAACTGGGAGACCGGGTCCAGTTTGTCAGGACCGAAGACGTCCTGCGCCAGGGATGGCTGGGGCCGGGCGAGGCCCATCCAGCCCTGTGTGATAGGCTCGGCGACTACGTCCTGCTGCCGCGCGGCAATGCCATCCTGCGCGACTGGCTCAAGGGCGAGGAACGCCACACCCATGTCGGCGTGCACGGTGGGCAGAGCGAGGCGGAGATGCTTGTCCCGCTGGTGGTCGTCCGCCTCGACTGATCGAATTCGGCGTCAGGGTCAGTACATGCGGTGGCGGAATAGCCAACTGGCCAGGCTCAGGGCCACCACGCCGATCACCGCCATGGGCCAAAGCTGGCCACCCAGCACGTCGAACCCGGCGCCTTCCAGAAACACCTTGCGCAGGATCACCAGGAAGTAACGCAGCGGATCGATCAGCGTGATGGTCTGCACTACCTCGGGCATGTTGGCGATCGGGGTGGCAAAACCGGACAGGATCACGGCCGGCACCATGAACAGGAAAGCGCCCAGCAGGCCCTGCTGCTGGGTCACCGCCAGGGA
>DASQBT010000224.1:0-16842 GCA_035635075.1 Thiobacillaceae bacterium
TGGGCGGGACGGGCGATGATACCTACGTGGTCGATGCCTCCGGCGAAGCCGTCGCCGAGCGCTCTGGCGAAGGCACGGATATCGTGCTGTCCAGCGCGACATACACGCTCGCCAGCAACGTCGAGAACCTTACGCTCACCGGCGCGGCGGCGATCAACGGCGTCGGCAACGCCCTCAACAATGTACTGACGGGCAACGCCGCCGCCAACCTGCTGGACGGCGGCGCGGGTGCAGACAAGTTGATCGGCGGCGTGGGCGGCGATACTTATGTGGTCGACAATGCGCTGGATGTCATCACTGAGAATGCAAATGAAGGCATCGACTTGATCCAGACCAGTGTTGCGATCACGCTGGCCGACAACGTCGAGAATCTTCTTCTCACCGGAAACAAGGCTGTCAACGGCACCGGCAACTCGTTGGACAACGTGCTGACCGGCAACAGCGCGGTCAACACGCTGACCGGCGGCACGGGCAATGATAGGCTCGACGGCAAGGCGGGCGCCGACAAGATGCTGGGCGGGGCGGGGGACGACACCTATGTTGTCGATGTGGCCACCGACGTCGTTACCGAGTATGCCAATGAAGGCATCGACACCGTCGAGACCGGCATCACCTATACGCTGGGTGCAAACCTCGAGAACCTACTCCTCACCGGAACTGCCGCCATCAACGGCACCGGCAACACGGTGGATAATGTGCTCAAGGGGAACGGCGCGGTCAACAGCCTCTCAGGCGCAGCGGGTAACGACACCCTGGACGGTGGCGCAGGCGCCGATACCCTGAACGGCGGTGCCGGCAACGACACTTACATCATGGGGCGCGGCTACGGTGCCGACACTGTGCTCGAGAATGACGCCACGGCGGAGAATACCGATATCGCGCAGTTCCTGTCTGGCGTGGCCACTGACCAAATCTGGTTCCAACACATCGGCAACAACCTGGAAGTGAGCATTATCGGCACGAGCGACAAGGTCACGATCAGCAACTGGTATCTGGGCAGCCAGTTCCACCTTGAGCAGTTCAAGACGGTAGACGGCAAGACACTGCTGGACAGCCAGGTGGATAACCTGGTGAACGCAATGGCTTCTTTTGCGCCGCCTCCCGCCGGGCAGACCACGCTGCCACCGAATTACCAAAGTTCTCTCAACCCTGTTATTGCGGCGAATTGGCAGTAGTGGTTGGCAATGTGGCCGCTCATGCGAACGCTATTGGGCTGCGCCGCCCCTCGCTCTGCGGTCTTCCCGCAAGCTGGGCGAGGCAATTCTTTGTTGACTCAATGCCATGATGGAACAACTGCAACCGTCCACTGAAAATGAGGCTTTGGATACCGGTCTGGCCTGCCTGGTGATGTTGTCGCGACTGCACGGTGTGGCGTCCGACCCTGATCAACTGGCGCATGAATTCCAGGCGGACGGTCAACCCTTTGGAAAGACGGACATTCTGCTTGCAGCCAAGAAGCTGGGCTTGCAGGCTAAAGCCGTCAGGGCGAGCATGGCTCGGCTAGATAAGACTCCTTTGCCCGCCCTGGTGGTGGAGAAGGGAGGGCGGTTCTTTATCCTTGCTCGCGTCGGTGAGGAATATGCGCTGATCCACGACCCGGTCGCGGGCCGCCCGCAAACCATTTCACATGATGAACTCAGTGTGCGCTGGAGTGGCGAACTGATCCTCTTCACCTCCCGCGCGCGGATCGCGGGCGAGATGGGCAGGTTCGACTTCACCTGGTTCATCCCGGCCGTGGTCAAGTACCGCAAGCTGCTCCTGGAAGTTCTGCTCGTATCGTTTGCACTTCAGTTGTTCGCGCTGGTGACGCCTCTGTTCTTTCAGGTGGTAATGGACAAAGTGCTGGTCCACCGTGGCTTGTCTACCCTGGACGTCATTGCTTTCGGCTTCTTCGTGGTTGTCGTCTTTGAGGTGGTGCTGAATGCTTTGAGAAGCTATGTCTTTACCCATACCACCAGCCGTATCGACGTGGAATTGGGCGCTCGGCTGTTCCGGCACCTTTTGAATCTGCCCATGGCCTATTTCGAGGCTCGGCGGGTAGGCGACTCGGTGGCTCGGGTGCGCGAACTGGAGAATATCCGTGCGTTCCTGACCGGGAACACGGTGACCGTCATACTTGACTTGATGTTCTCGGTCGTGTTCATCGGCGTGATGCTGTACTACAGCGCCTGGCTTACCTTGATCGTGGTTCTCTCGCTGCCCTGCTATGCGCTGCTGTCTGCCGCATTTACGCCTGTCCTGCGCGCCCGATTGCACGAGAAATTCAATCGCGGCGCGGAAAACCAGGCCTTTCTGGTCGAAACCGTATCGGGCATCGGGACCGTCAAGGCCATGGCGGTCGAGCCGCACTGGGTGCGCAAATGGGACAACCAGCTTGCGGCCTATGTGTCGGCAAGCTTTCGCACCGCGGTCATCGGCGCTTTCGCAAACGGCGGCGTGACGCTGATCGGCAAGCTGGTGACGGTGGCCACCATGTGGCTGGGCGCCCGTCTGGTAATCGGCAGCGAAATGACGGTGGGGCAGTTGATCGCGTTCAACATGCTGGCGGGGCAGGTGGCGCAACCGGTGATGCGGCTGGCGAATCTGTGGACGGATTTCCAGCAGACCGGCATATCGGTGCAGCGGCTGGGCGATATCCTCAATACACGGACTGAACTTGCGGGCAACAAGAGCAGTCTGACGCCGCTTCAGGGGCGTATCGAGTTTCAGCAGGTGGGTTTCCGCTACCGCCCCGAGAGTCCGCAAGTGCTGCGGGACATCAAGCTCGATATTGCGCCGGGCGAGATCATCGGCATCGTTGGCCGTTCCGGTTCGGGTAAGAGCACACTGACCAAGCTGATCCAGCGGCTGCATGTCCCGGAACAGGGACGGGTGTTGATCGACGGCATGGATGTGAGCTTGGCCGATGTCTCGTCTCTGCGCCGCCAGATCGGCGTGGTGCTGCAGGAGAACGTGCTGTTCAACCGCAGCATCCGGGAAAACATCGCGCTCACGGACCCAGGCGCGCCGATGGAAATGGTGATGGCAGCGGCAAAACTGGCCGGCGCGCACGAATTCATCCTGGAACTTCCTGAAGCCTACGACACTATCGTGGGCGAGCACGGGTCGACGTTGTCGGGGGGCCAGCGCCAGCGCATCGCGATTTCCCGTGCCCTGATGGGCAATCCGCGCATACTCGTCTTCGACGAGGCCACCAGCGCGCTGGATTACGAGTCGGAACGCATCATTCAGAACAATATGAAAGCCATTTGCCAGGGCCGCACGGTCATCATCATCGCCCACCGGCTATCTGCAGTGCGTGACGCTCACCGCATCATCGTCATGGATCGCGGTCAGATCGTCGAGGCCGGTGCCCACGCAGAATTGTTAGACCGGGAAGCGGGGCATTACTCGCGCCTGCATCGATTGCAACATGGGCAGGCGGCATGAGCGCCGCAACAAGCTTGCAGACCTTTGGAGATTTGCTTGGA
The DNA here is from genome assembly GCA_035635075.1 of Thiobacillaceae bacterium. Classification (GTDB taxonomy): domain Bacteria; phylum Pseudomonadota; class Gammaproteobacteria; order Burkholderiales; family Thiobacillaceae; genus DASQBT01. Next base: position 3,471 of record DASQBT010000224.1, read on the forward strand.
CGTTATGGGTCCGTTATCAGGCAAGCCTGGAGCTCCCGGGACCAATTGAAGCCGGTTTCGCGCCTGCCGCACGAAAGTCAGTTCCTGCCGGCGGCCTTGGCTTTGCAGGAAACCCCGGTTTCTCCTGTGCCGCGTCTGGCCATGTGGCTGCTGGTCGCCTTCGCCGGAATAGCCGTGCTGTGGTCGACGTTTGGGCACATCGATGTGGTGGCCACCGCCAGGGGAAAAATCGTGCCGAATGATCGCATCAAGACTATCCAGCCATTTGAGACGTCAGTGGTGAAGGCCATTCATGTCTCCGACGGCCAGACGGTGCAAGCCGGGGATGTCCTCGTAGAGCTCGATGCCACTGACGCTCAGGCGGACACCGAGCGGCTGACGGGCGAGCTGGATTCGGCTCGTCTCCAGGCGGCGCGAGCCAGGGCCATGCTCGCGGCAATGGGCGGTGGCGCAAGCCCTCGGCTGACGGGCTGGCAAGGCGTCGATGAAGTGAAACTCAAGGAAGCCCAGTCATTGCTTTTGGGGCAATTTCAGGAGTACGCCGCAAAACTCGCGCGCATCGATGCGGAAATCCGCCAGCGGCAGGCCGAATTGCGCTCTACTCAGGAATTGGCGTACAAGCTGATGCAGACCGTTCCCATCGCCCGTCAGCGGGAGCAGGATTATAAAGACTTGCTGGACAAGAATTTCATTTCCAAGCATGGCTACATGGAACGGGAACAGGACCGCATCGAAAAAGAAGCCGACCTTGCCGCGCAACGCAGCAAACTGACGGAGATTGAAGCTGCGTTGCGCCAAACGCGCAGCCGGAAAGCGGAGCTGACCGCGGAGACACGCAGATTGAACTTGGCCGACATCAATGATGGCCTTCAGAAAGTCGCCGGCCTAGAGCAGGAGCACCTCAAGGCCTACGCGCGCAGCAAGCTCATGAAGCTGACTTCGCCGGTGGATGGGACGGTTCAGCAGTTGACAGTTCATACCATAGGTGGCGTAGTGACGCCCGCGCAGCCGATGATGGTCATCGTACCGCGCGATAATGCTTTGGAGGTTGAGGCCTTTATCGAAAACAAGGATGTCGGCTTCGTCAAGGCGGGGCAGGAGGCAGAGGTCAAAGTCGAGACCTTCCAGTACACCAAGTACGGGACAATCCATGCGAAAGTCATCTCGGTGTCTCATGATGCGATCAATGACGAGAAGCGCGGGCTGGTCTATTCAGCACGGGTCAAGATGGATCGTGGATCGATCAATGTGGATGGGACCGAAGTCAATCTCAGTCCCGGGATGGCCGTTTCCGCCGAGGTAAAGACCGGCAAGCGGCGCGTGATCGAATATTTCCTGAGCCCGCTCCTGCAGCATGGGCATGAGAGTTTGATGGAGCGGTAGCAATCCTTCGGCTGGCGTGATTTCACGCCAGAGTTCTCGCGAATCATTAGCTGCTAGACTGATTACATCGTCAGGCACGACTTGATCAGAGACTCATCGACATGGCTCAAAACGACTGGATAGCAAGCAGCCCCCTGTTCGCCGGCAACCTTGCCTATCTGGATGCCCTGGACGAGGCCGAACTCGCGGAATTGCTGGTTTCGGCGCCTGGTCCCAAGGCCGACGGCAGCGCGCTGATTGCTGCGTCCGAGGCCAGCCAGGTCGGAGTGCTGCAATTGATCAACGCGCATCGCTACCTGGGCGTTCGCCACGCGGATCTGGACCCGCTGCAGCGCTTCCCCAAGCCCGAGATTCCGGAGCTCGATCCCCTGCACTACGGCCTGTCGGCGGCCGACATGGCGCGCGAGTTCGACACCGGCTCGCTGGTCGGCCCCAAGCGCGCCACCCTGAGCTGGATCGTCGATACGCTCAAGGCAGTGTACTGCGGCACGATGGGCGTGGAGTACATGCACATCAGCGACGTGACGCGCAAGCGCTGGATACAGGAACAGATCGAGGGGGCGCTGGGCAGGTTCAACTGGGGCCGGGCGGAGAAGCTGCGCCTGCTCAAGCGCCTGACCGATGCGGAAACCCTGGAGAAATTCATCCACACACGCTACGTGGGGCAGAAGCGCTTTTCCCTCGAGGGGGCGGAGAGTTTGATTCCCTTGCTCGATACGGTCATCGCGCGCTGCGCCCACCGCGGCGCCAGGGAAATTGTCATGGGCATGGCGCATCGCGGGCGCATCAATGTGCTGTGCAACATCCTGGGCAGCTCGCTCGTCAGCCTGTTCAAGGAACCGGAAAACGGCTATCCCGACTCTCCCTTGTCGGGTGACGTGAAATATCACCAGGGGTTTTCTTCCGACGTTGCTACGCCGGACGGGCCGGTGCATGTGGCGCTCGCATTCAATCCCTCCCATCTGGAGGTGGTCCATCCGGTGGTGCGCGGCTCGGTGCGGGCGCGCCAGGACCGGCGCGGCGATGCGAAAGGCCTTGAAGTCGTCCCCATCATCCTGCATGGCGATGCCGCGCTGTCCGGGCAGGGCGTGGTGATGGAAAGCCTGAACATGTCGCAGACCCGCGGGTTCCAGAACCACGGCGCGATCCACATCGTGATCAACAACCAGATCGGTTTCACCACCTCGGACCCGCGCGATATCCGTTCCACCATCTACTGCACCGACGTGGCCAAGATGGTGGAAGCGCCGGTATTTCACGTCAATGGCGATGATCCCGAAGCAGTGGCCTATGCCGCCAGGATCGCGGTGGACTACCGGTATACCTTCCACCGCAATGCCTTTATCGACCTGGTGTGCTTTCGCCGCCACGGCCACAACGAACAGGACGACCCGCTGGTCACCCAGCCGCTGATGTACCGCAAGATCAATGCCCATCCCGGCGCCCGCGGCCGCTACGCGGAGCGGCTGGTGGCGCAGGAACTGGTCAAGCCCGAGGAAGCACAGGCGATGATTGCCAATTGCCGGACCAAACTGGAGCGCGGCGAGACCCTGAGCCCGCCGACCGTTTCCGACTTCAAGCAGACTTTTGCGGTGAATTGGAGCCGCTTCAGACATGGCGACGTCAATGCGGTCGTGGACACCAGGGTCAAAGCGGAAGACCTGGCGCGCTGGGTCGAGGTGCTGACAAAAGTGCCCGAAAGCTTTGCCATCCATCCGCGGGTGCAGAAAGTGGTGGAAGATCGGCGCAAGATGGGCGCTGGTCAGCTGGCCCTGGATTGGGGCATGGCGGAAACCCTGGCCTATGCCAGCCTGCTCAACAGCGGCAACAACATCCGGCTTTCCGGCCAGGACAGCGGGCGCGGAACCTTCTTTCACCGCCACGCGGTGTGGCACGACCAGAACCGAATCTTCAGTCAGGCAGGCGATTATGTGCCGCTGCAACACCTGCATCCGCGGCAGGGCAGCTTTGCGGTGATCGACAGCCTGTTGTCGGAAGAAGCAGTGCTGGCCTTCGAGTATGGCTACGCGACAGCGGAGCCCGATACCCTGGTGATCTGGGAAGCGCAGTTCGGCGATTTCGCCAACGGGGCACAGGTGGTGATCGATCAGTTCATCACCAGCGGCGAAGCCAAATGGAACCGCATGTCCGGCCTGACCTTGATGCTGCCGCACGGCTACGAAGGGCAGGGTCCGGAACATTCCTCCGGGCGGCTGGAGCGCTATCTTCAGGCGTGTGCCCAAAACAATATCCGGGTGTGCGTGCCCAGTCTGCCGGCCCAGGTGTTTCACTTGCTGCGCCAGCAGTTGCTCAGGCCGGTGCGCAAGCCGCTCATCCTGTTCACCCCCAAGAGTCTGCTGCGCCACCCGGCTTCGGTGTCCACGCTGGAGGATCTCACCGCGGGCGGGTTCCGCCCGGTGATCGATGATCCACGCCAGCCCAGGACGGCCGAAAGGATCGTGGTGTGCAGCGGAAAGGTGTATTTCGACCTGGCGTCCGCGCGCGAGGAAAGGAATCCGGACAAGGTTGCCATTATTCGCGTGGAGCAGCTCTATCCCTTCCCTGAAGAAGCGCTGCGTCAGATTCTCGCCGCCTATCCGCAGGGGCGAAGCTTGGTTTGGGCGCAGGAGGAGCCGATGAACCAGGGTGCGTGGTACCAGAGCCTGCACCACCTCAATCGCTGCGCGCCCGGCGGCAGGCGCTTTAGCTATGTGGGGCGTCCGGCCGCCGCGGCGCCGGCCTCCGGCTGGCCGTCGCGTCACAAGGCCGAGCAGCAGGCCCTGGTCATGGAGGCACTCGAGATCAAGCATGAAAGTTGAGGTGAAGGTGCCGAACCTATCGGAATCGGTGACATCAGGCACGCTGCTGGCCTGGCGCAAACGCGCCGGCGAGACGGTCAGCCGAGACGAAACCGTGGCGGATCTGGAAACCGACAAGGTCATTCTCGAAATCCCGGCGCCGGCAGGCGGCGTGCTGCTGGAAATACGCGCCGAGGAGGGTACGGAGGTGAAGCCCGATCAGGTCGTGGCGGTCATCGAGGCCAGTGAGGCAAGGCAAACAGCGCCTGTGTCGGAACCGCGCCCGCAGGCCAAAGCTGCGCCGAAAGAGGCGGTGGTCTTGCCCTTGCCGGTCGCCAGGCAGGAAGCGCCGCCTGCTGCGCCGCAGCAAAAGCAAAAGGCCACGCCGCCATCGCAGCCAGCGCGGACGCACGGTGAACGGCTGGAACGCCGGGTGCCGATGTCCAAGCTGCGCCAGCGGGTCGCGGAAAGACTGGTCGCGGTGCAGCACACCGCGGCCATCCTGACCACCTTTAACGAAGTCAATCTGCATCAGGTCAACGAACTGCGCCAGCGCTACAAGGCGGAGTTCGAAACCCGGCATGGCGTCAAGCTGGGCTATATGAGCTTTTTCGTCCGTGCGGCCTGCGTGGCACTCAAGCAGCTTCCGGTTCTGAATGCGCGCATTGACGGCGACGAGATCGTATACCAGGACTACACCGATATCGGCATCGCGGTCTCCACGTCCCGTGGCTTGGTGGTGCCCATCCTGCGCAATGCGGACCGCATGAGTTTTGCCGAAATAGAGAAGGGCATTGCCGATTTTGCAGCCCGGGCGCAGAGCGGCGGCCTGTCACTGGAAGAGCTTACCGGCGGCACCTTCTCGATCACCAACGGTGGCGTGTTCGGTTCGCTGCTATCCACCCCCATACTTAATCCGCCGCAGTCCGGCATCCTGGGCATGCACAAGATTCAGGAGCGGCCGATGGCGGAAGGCGGTCAGGTGGTGATCCGGCCGATGATGTATCTGGCGCTGTCCTACGATCACCGGTTGATCGACGGCAAGGACGCCGTGCAATTTTTGGTGGCCGTCAAAAATGAATTGGAGTTGCCCGCGCGGTTGTTGTTGGAGGTCTAACGCTGAGTCCATTGGCCGTTAGCGCAGCGTCAGACCTCGCGGCCCAATGCCTGACTTGACGGCGCTGTCTGGCTTCCGATGGCTGAACGAGACCAGTGAAAGCATGTCAATCGCGGCCTGCCCTGGCATAGCGCAGGCAATCTTCGCAGTTGCGCCGTTGGGTATCTTATCGCCCGAATAACTCCGATGTTTGCCGCATGTCGCCGGCCGGCGACGTGATTCTCCCTATGAAATAAGCGCTTGAAACCGATGTGAGGATCTATGTCGGGCCAGGGCCACAGAAACAGCTCGCATGCCCGACCAAGGCAGCGCTCCAGGCGTGGGCGCAGGGGGCTAAGCTGCTGTCACATAAAGAAGAAATGCGCCTGGCACGGCTGTTGCGTCGGCTTCTGTACCAGGCTTGCGGTATGGTTCGTGCAGTCTTGCCTCACCCTTAAGGGGTCAAGTTACGCACATCTGCCTGCCGGCCTGGCCCGCTCGCGCCTGTCCCATGCGGTGGGGCTTCCAGTCCAGCAGGCATGTCCACGCAGGCTCCGATCGTAAGGGCTGCGCTCGCAGCCGAGCATCGCGGACATGGAGACAGCCAGCTGGATTCGATCGATTGCACCGTGCAGGCGAAGGCGATGATCGACCCGGGCGGGAGGCAGTCGAACCTGCCGGCGCAGCCTGCCGTCGACTGGCAGTCTAAACGTCACGCAAACTGCTTCGCCTGGCTCTGACCATGTTTGAGAATTGGAGGTGTGATTATGAACAGGATCCACTTGGCGCTCGTTGCGGCGTCTGTTTGCTTGGGGCTTGCTGGGTGCAGCACCACTCCGGAAGCAGTCGGTACCGTCGGTGGTGCAGTAGTCGGTGGCGTCGCGGGTCACGCGATCGGTGGTGGCAGTGCGGTGGGAACCATCGGTGGTGCGGCAGCCGGCGCCATTGTTGGCCACGAAATTGGTGAGCATGTGGACGGCAGATGAATGCAGCTGCGGGGGCCCAGCCTATTCGGAGGGCAGTCTGTCCTGCCAACGCGGGTATGAGTATAGCGGCTGAGTTCCGCGCAAGCTGCCTCTTAGTATGTAGGGACATCTTGCTTAACCTGTGAAGGAGCAAAGATGATGAATTCCGTGGTTCACTTTGAGATGCCGTACGACGATCAGCGGCGTATGGCGAAGTTCTACGAGACTGCATTTGGCTGGCAGACGCAAATGCTGGGCGAGCGCATGGGCAATTACGTCCTTGCGACCACCACCGAAACCGGCGAGAACGGCGAGCCCAAGAAGCCCGGAGCAATCAACGGCGGTTTCTTCCGGAAAAATCCTGACTGGCCTGCGCAATGTCCTTCCATCGTCATTGCAGTGGATGATGTCAAGGCGTCGATCAGGAAAGTAACGGATGCGGGTGGCAAGGTGGTCGGCGAGCCGATGGAAATTCCGGGTGTTGGCCAGTACGTTTCGTTCTTCGACACGGAAGGCAACCGCGTGAGCATGCTTCAGCCCATCCCGCGCAATTCGCATGCGGCAAAGCCGGAGTAGCTGAGGGGCGATGGGCGATTCAGGGCGGGGAGAGCGCTGGAACCGGTCCCGGCGAGCGCGAGGATCGTACCAAGCTTGCGGGTCATCCGGGTCCAGCCACCGTCAGCGGCTCGCGGCTTCATGACGCCTTTGAGGCGCTCGCGCTCAAGTCCGAAATTACCGGCTTGCCGCTGGCCTGTGACTCTTAAAACCGGGACGTAGCTGCGACCCCAAGTTTTCGCCTTGCCCAGGCCAGCCCCAATAGCCCGATGCCCAACAAGCCCGTGCTCGACGGTTCCGGGATGCTCACCAGCGCAGACGCGCCGAGCACATCGGGACCGGCCACCGGGTCGAGCGGCAGATCGGACGCAAGAATGATTAGAGGCGGAAGAGTCTCGGGCAGGGGTGGCAGGGCAGGCGGATCGCCAGGAAGGCCAACGGGATCACCAACAGGATCGCCAGGATCAACAACGAGGCCAAGATCGAAAGAAGGGCCGCCGGGTTCAATAACGAGGCCAAGGTGGACAGGTGGGCCACTGGGGTCAAGAACAAGGCCGGGACCACCAGCAGGGCCGCCGGAGTCAGAGGCGGGCGGTGTATCGGGCGGGATTCCGCCGACGGGTGTGACTGGGTGGTCAAGTGTAAGCGCTGGCGGCTGAACGAATGCTGCAGTCGGAGCGAGCGGCGCCGATCCCGTTGGGTGCCAAGGCGCGTGCAGCGGCGGGGCGCTCGGCCCGGGGCCGGGCGACGTGAACTGTTGGGGTGAGATCGTGCCTGGCGGGTTTGAGGAAGCGGCCGGCGAAATATTTGAGCGGGCAGCCGCCTGCGGGCCACTCAGTCGATGTCCAAAACTCCGCGGCCAGAAGCCGCCGCCCCCAAGAGATCCGAAACCGGCTGCCTGGAATCCTGAAGCTGGCTGGTTAGACGTTTTGCTTCCGCCCTTGCCGTGACCCGACGCATTGAGGTTCGCAGCCATCAGCAGTTTGATGGTAGTCGCGTCGAGTTGCGCGACGCCTTGCTGTCCCTGCGTTTGGTGGAGCGCGTGTCTGCCGTAAACCGGTTTGGCAGTTTGCGCCAAATTGTGGACGTCGTCGGAACCCGGGTGGAAGTTGACGATTGCCCATAGCCCCGCAGCGGCCAGCGTTGTCCCGCCCATTACGCGCGCGGGGGCAAGCAGCGAGCTAGCGCCCAAACCGAAAAACCCTATGCGACGGGCACGTCGACCGAAGATGTTCAATCTAATTTTCATTATTCCCGCCCCTCAAACGAACCTACTCACTCTGGCTTTACTATAGTCATGTGCTTGCCAGCATCCAATTAAAAGCATTTCTTAGGCCAGTTCATTAGATCGTTGTAAACAAACATTAAATTACTGTTGCCGGGAAACCATCTGCCGCCCATGTAAAGTTTTCCGACATGCCCAGCGCGACAGCCTACGAGGCTTGGGCGATCCCGTTCCCCAATTCCTGACCCAGGACAAGAGAAAGGGCCGAGGGCGAGGATCGCCGCTTAATCCCTTGAAGGCGGCAATTTCCTCAGCAGTCATTCCTTGGCCTCGGTTGAGGAGGAGGAACAGCCATGGGTCAGAGCCTTGCGCTATTGCATCTGTTCGATGCCCGCGGCCGTCCAGCAGCCTCCATCGGCGGCTCGCCTGGTTGTTTTCCTTGCGCGAGCAACTACAGTGCAAAGTGGGCGTTTTGAAGCGCTCGCGCGTCGAGGCAGCTTCACGCGGGACCTTAATCACACGCCTCATCCGAACGGTCACTTGCCGCGCTGCTATTTGTCGAATGAAGGTGGGCGCTAAGGTGAGCGCCACGAAGCGATCAATAGATTCCCTTGCCTGCTTGCGCAAGAGGGGCCGCGGTCAGGAAACGATCATTGCGCGCACGACGATCGTGATCCGGGGCAGCGCGTGCCGCCGCCATGATCGTTAGCCCCAACAACACACCCAGGAGGACGTTATGACTTCGGAAACAAACGTGGAAACGTTTAAGGCAAGCCTGCGCGGGGAGCTGATCGGACCCAACGACGAGGGCTACGATGCCGCTCGCAAGGTCTACAACGGCATGATCGACAGGCGACCGGCGCTCATTGCGCAATGCGTGGACGTAGCCGACGTGATCGCCGCCGTCAATTTCGGCCGCGACGCCGGTTTGACCATCGCCATTCGGGGCGGCACCCACAGCGGCCCCGGACTGGGGACAGTGGACGGTGGTCTGGTCATCGACCTGGGGCGCATGAGAGGGACGCGAGTCGACCCGGTTGCGGGCACGGTGCGAGTGCAAGGGGGCTGCAGGTGGGGCGATGTCGATCATGCCACCCACCCATTCGGCCTCGCGACTCCCAGCGGTTTCATCTCGACCACCGGCGTGGGCGGCCTCACGCTGGGGGGCGGCATCGGCTACCTTTCGCGGCGATTCGGACTGACGATTGACAATCTGATCGGTGCGGACGTGGTCCTTGCCGACGGCCGGTTCGTGACCGCAAGCCTCACCGAGAACCCCGACCTGTTCTGGGCGCTGCGTGGCGGCGGCGGAAACTTTGGCGTCGTGACCTCGTTCGAATTCCGCTTGCATCCGGTCAGCACCGTCTACGGCGGACCGATGATGTGGCCGGTGGAGCGGGCCGCCGAAATCTTGCCCCTTTGGCGCGACTTAATAAAGCAGGCGCCCGACGAGATCAACGGCTGGTTTGCCTTTGTGAGCGTCCCGCCGGGGCCGCCGTTCCCGGAGCAGTTCCACCACAAGAAGATGTGCGTCGTCGTGTGGTGCGACAGCGGCCCGATGGAACAGGCGGAACAGCGGTTCGCCGAAATCCGCAAGGATGTTGGCGCGCCGGCCATCGATTTCGCCGGACCCATTCCCTGGCCGGTGTTGCAGAGTCTTTTTGACCCACTCCTCCCTTGTGGCCTGCGCTGGTACTGGAAGGCCGACTTCTTCAAGGACTTGAGCGAGGAGGCGATCGCCCTGCACGTCAAGCACGGCTCGGCGTTGCCGACACCTCTTTCGACCATGCACATCTATCCGATCAACGGCGCGGCGCAACGGGTGGGCAAGAACGACACCGCGTTCAGCTTCCGGGACGCCAGTTTCGCCCAGGTGATTGTCGGAATCGACCCCGACCCGGCCAATGATCAGCGGACCATTCAATGGGCGCGCGACTACTGGCAGGCGCTGCATCCTCATTCCGCAGGCGGCGCCTATGTCAATATGATCATGGACGAAGGGCAGGAGCAGGTCCGGGCGGCCTATCGCGATAACTACGAGCGTTTGGTAGCGGTCAAGAACAAATACGACCCCAAGAATATTTTCCACCTGAATCAAAATATCAGGCCATCGGCGTAACGGCAGGCTTGGGTACGGCACGGAGGAAGCAAGTCGCTGTGCCGTCCGATACTGCCGGCATGAATTGGAGCTAAGCACCCTGGGATGCGATCCGCTCCAGAATGATCTGGAAAACACGCTTGTTCGATGGCATATAGGTATGGATGGCGGGGAGGCAGATCCGTTCGTTGATCCACTCCGCGCTCGCCTCGGATACCGAGACGATGCCGTCGTTCATCTCGTTTCCGAACAAACTGAATCGGCCCCGCCAGCCTGCAATACCAAGGATGCTGGTAGTGGGCGTTGAATGCGCTCCGATGTCTGCCATTCTGGCTTGGGAACCCAGCAGTTGTCCGCAGTCTCCGGCCAGCATGCGGTAGATCCAGTTGCGCTGCAGCTTGCGCGCAATTCGCGCAACCCTGACCGGGGAACCCAAAAGAAAAATGCGGTGCGGCAGCCGGGTCCCTGCGGGCAATGAAGCAACCGCCGCTCTCAGCAACACGCCGCCCAATGAATGACCGATCAGGACGTAGTCTCCGTGAGTGGCGAGGGCGATTATCTTCCTATTCAACCGCGTGCGGATGGCAATGAAGTTCTGAAAGGTGGCGGCATATCCAAATGAACTGGCGGCGATGCCCTTGGCCTTGAGCCTTGCAAGCAGCCGCCATCCCGACAATGGAGTGCGGCCCATTCCGTGAACAAAAAGCGCCTGCACTGTGTCTCCCCAATAAACAAGCCGCAAGAATAGATCATATTAGAAGCATGAACGGCTGATCTGGAGATCGCGATGAAAAGTGTTTTCGTGACGGGTGCCAGCCGCGGCCTGGGCCTGGAATGGGTGCGGCAGTATGCAGAAGCCGGATGGCGCGTGTATGCGAGCTGCCGCCGCCCCGAAGAAGCGGCGGCGCTGAAGGGCCTGGCAGACAAGCATGCCGGGGTAAGCGTACATCGTTTGGACGTTTGTGACCACGCACAGCTGCATACCTTGCAACGCGCCCTGAACGACGTCCGGATCGACGTGCTGATCAACAATGCCGGGGTGTATCTGGACAAATTCGGGGGGGAGTTCGGCGCCGTCGACTACGACGCCTGGATGAGCACCTTTGCGGTCAATACGCTGGGCGCCATGCGGGTAAGCGAGACATTCGTTGAACAGGTGGCCAGGAGCGAAAACAAACTGGTGGTGGCGATCACCAGCCACATGGGTTCAATCGCTGAAATCACTGCCCCCGGCAACTATGCTTACCGTTCCAGCAAGGCGGCCTTGAATGCGGCGATGAAGGGCCTTTCGTGGGCCCTTGCTGAGCGCGGGATAGGCGTGTTGCTTCTGCACCCCGGCTGGGTGAGGACCCGCATGGGCGGACCGGATGCGCCTCTCACGGTCGAACAGAGCGTGGCCGGAATGCGCGCGCTGGTTGAGGGTTTCGTGCCGGAGATGAACGGCCGCTTCTTTCGCTACAACGGCACTGAGATTCCGTGGTGAGCCGAGTCGGGCCGCTGTCACGGCGCTGCGATCGGCGAAGCGAAATCCCGCGAGCGAAGCGTCTGCCCGGGCTGTTTCCGGCAATCTCAATTGGCTTATGGGTCTGTCATTGTGGTGCAATGAGATCGTTCACGGCGACATTTCTGGTTTGATCCGCGTTTGATGGCCAATCATTCACCCCAACTGCTGCGCGCGCTCCGATCGCACGATTTCCGTCTCTATTTCGGTGGCCAGCTCATATCCCTGGCCGGGACCTGGATGCAGCAGATCGCAATGAGCTGGCTGGCGTTCAGCCTGACCCACTCGGCCTTCGTGCTGGGGCTGATCGGATTCGCCAGCCAACTGCCCATCCTGGCTTTTGGCGGCTTTGGCGGGGTCTGGTCAGACCGGTTCGATCGCAGGCGTGTGCTGATGTGGACGCAATCCCTGGCCATGATCCAGGCCTTGCTCATTGCAGGCCTGGCATGGCAGGGATGGATTTCCGCTCCGGTCCTGGTGCTGCTTGCTTTCATCCTGGGCTGCATCAATGCCATGGACTTGCCGGCGCGCCAGTCATTCGTGGTTTATCTGGTGGAAGACAGGGAGCAACTTCCCAATGCGATCGCCCTCAACTCCCTCCTGATGAATGCCACCCGATTTGTCGGGCCGGCGCTGGCCGGCTTCGTCGTCGCCTACATGGGCGAGGCAGTCTGTTTCCTGATAAACGCGGTCTCCTACCTTGCCGTACTGGTCGCGCTGCGCGCCATCCGGGTGCGTGCGGGAGAGGGCAGCGCCATTCCCGCCCTTCGGGCGCTCAAGGAAGGCTTCAACTACACATTCAGTCATCCTGACATCCGAACCTGCCTGATGCTGATTGCAGCGATGGGTTTTCTCGTGACTCCTTATGTCGTCTTGATGCCCATGTATGCCAAGGATGTCTTTGGCGGCGATGCAAGCACATTTGGTACGCTTATCAGCAGTGCGGGTGCTGGTTCATTGACGGCGAGCCTGTATCTCGCCAGGCGCACTTCTACGCGAGGGCTTCGTCGCAAGGTGTCAATCGCAGCTGTGATCAGCGGAGCGGCGCTAGCCGTTTTTGCCCTCAACAGCCGCCTGGGAATTGCGTACCCGATACTCATCGTGCTGGGTTTTTCCGTTATCACTACGATCGCGGGTGGCAACACGATGATCCAGACCTGGGTTCGCGACGACATGCGCGGCAGGGTGATGGCCACTTACTCCATGGCCTTCCTGTGCACGGCCCCTCTGGGAAGCCTTGCCGCAGGGAGCCTCGCACATACCGTCGGGGTCAGGCCCACCCTGTTTACCTGCGGTGTTCTGGCCATGTTGGTCGGGCTTGCTCATGCCTATCATCTTCGACAGACGGAGAGATTAAAGCGCGCATGAACGCACGTAGCCAAGCCCCGACACTTGCATCTCGCCGCCTTACCCGATTTGGCGCATCGCCAAGCATAGTGGCAATTGCTGCAACGACTCGATAGCCAAACTTGGTCAAGCTGCTATTAATGACTTTATGTCACTCAATTGTTGTCTCCGCGGCGCTATCCGGACTCTTTCCAGGCCCGGCCTGTTCCGTCTGTTCGCGTTTGCGTGAATGTTCTGGATCACCCCGGCCTCTGCATTGGTGGACGAGGCCCCTCCGGCGCCAGATATTGAGGTGCTTCGCGCCGATTTTGGATTGTTCAATCCGGCTCCATCGGGGGAATGGGTCTTAACGCCTTCGGCTCCGCTCAAGCAAGGCCAGCATTATGGGTGGTCTATCGTGCTGA
>DASQBT010000225.1:0-3480 GCA_035635075.1 Thiobacillaceae bacterium
GAAGTCAGGAGCTGGACCCTGGATGAAGGCGGGTTCTTCACCGATGCCGATGTCCGTTCCGGCGCCCGGGTGGCGGTGATCGGGCAGACGGTGGCGCGGGAACTATTCGGCGACGAGGATCCCATAGGCAAGATCATCCGCATCAAGAACGCACCGTTCCAGGTGATCGGCCTGCTTTCGGCCAAGGGCCAAAGCCTGGACGGGCGCGACCAGGATGATACCGTCATGGTGCCGCTGACTTCCGCGCAGCAGAAACTGTTCGGCAACACCTTCCGCGGCTCGGTGCGTTTTATCATGGCGCAGGCGGTGAGCGAGAACGTGATGGATCGGGCGGAAAGCGAAATCAAGCGCCTGCTGCGCGAACGCCACCGGATCGGCAAGGACGATGACGACGATTTCACGCTTCGCAACCTGACCGCGATGGCGCAAACCCAGGCCCAGGCCACCGACGTCATGTCCTATCTGATCGGCGCCATTGCTGCCGTGTCCCTGGTGGTTGGTGGGATCGGCATCATGAACATCATGCTGGTTTCGGTGACCGAGCGCACCCGGGAAATCGGCATTCGCATGGCCATTGGCGCCCGCCAACGGGATATCCTCTGGCAGTTCCTGGTTGAAGCCCTGACCGTGTCCCTGGTCGGCTGCGTCATCGGCCTGCTCATGGGGGTCGGCGGCGCCCTGCTGGTGAAAAAGATTGCCGGGGTAACGGCGGCGGTCACCCTAGCCTCGATCGGACTGTCCTTTGGCGTGGCCTTGGGCGTCGGGCTGTTTTTCGGCTTTTACCCGGCATGGCGCGCTTCCCGCCTGGACCCCATCGAGGCCTTAAGAACTCAGTAGCCTTCGCCGAATCTATAAGAGACTGCTTGCCTATGATTTTCCATGGGGTAGGATAGTCAAATCTTGTAACATCTTTGTGAGTATTGCGATGGGCCGTCTAAAACTTCTCCCCTTAATGCTGGCATTGGGGCTGTCTGCCGCATGTAGTCAGACTCCCGTCGTTGCCTCCCAGCCCAAGCCCAACTCGGACGTGAAGGCGGAGGCGCCCAAAGCCTCGGCTGAACCGGCAAAATCGGCGGCGCTTGAAAGCAGGCTGCCCAAGCAGGAACTGACCCAGGAGCTGCTGTTCGACTTCCTGGTTGCCGAGATCGCCGGTCAACGGGGCATGGTAAACGTGGCCAAGGAGGGTTACCTCGATTTGGCGAAAAAAACCCGGGACCCGCGCATTGCCCGTCGGGCGACGGAAATTGCCGTATTCAGCCGTGACCAAGCGGCCGCCCTGGACGCAGCCAAGCTGTGGATTAAGCTCGACCCTGAGGCGCCGCGTGCCGGGCAGACGTTGGCAGCCCTGCTGATTGGCGAGGGCCAGATCGACGAGGCAGTGCCTTATCTGGAAAGTTTTCTCAAGAGCGAGGACGGCGCGGCGGCGTTTCTCCACCTGCCCATGCTGTTTTCGAAGGTCAAGGACACCGAACGAGCTTTGGTTGTGGTGAAGAAGCTGGCGCAAAGCTATCCGCAGGTTCCCGAAGCGCAGTATGCGGTGGCCCAAACCGCGATCAGTGCGGGCCATCGCGACGAAGCAATTGATGCGCTCAAGGAGGCAGACAAGTTGCGCCCAGGCTGGGAGCCTGCTGCGCTGCTGCGCGCCCAACTGTTGGCGCGTCGGTCCAAGGCGGAAGGACTCGCCTTCTTGAAGGATTTCCTTGCGGACCATCCCCAGGCCCGCGATGTGCGCTTGGCTTATGCGCGGTTGCTGGTGAGTGCCAACCAGTTTGCCGAGGCGCGCCAGCAATTCAATGAGTTGACGATCGAATTGCCGGACAACCCGGATATGAGCTTGGCTGCAGGCCTGTTGGCCCTGCAGATGGCGGATCTGGACGAAGCGGAGCGACAGTTAACCCGAGCCCAGGAGCTGAACTTCCGGGAGCCGCAGACTGCGTCCTACTATCTGGGGCAAATCGCCGAGGAGCGCAAACAGTTGGATCGTGCCATGAACTTGTATCAGAGCGTGGATGAAGGGGAATTCGTGATTCCTGCGCGCAGCCGCCAGGCGGCCATACTGGCGCATCAGGGAAAGCTGGCGGACGCCCGCCGCCTGCTGACGGAAACCCCCACCCAGAATGATATTCAGCGCATCCAGTTGATTCAGGCCGAGGCCAATCTGCTGCGGGATGAAAAGGATTTTCAGGGCGTATACAAGGTGCTCAGCGATGCGCTGAAGAAATATCCTGATGCCGTGGATCTGCTTTATGACCGGGCGATGGCGGCGGAGAGAATCAACAAGCTCGATGTGATGGAACAGGATCTGCGCAAGGTCATACGCATCAAGCCGGACTACGCCCACGCCTATAACGCACTGGGTTATGTGCTGGCGGATCGTACCGACCGGCTGGCCGAAGCGGGCGAATTGCTGGAGAAAGCGCTGGCCCTCGCGCCGGATGACGGTTTCATCCTGGACAGCATGGGATGGCTTTACTACCGCAAGGGGGATCTGGCGAAGGCCCAGGAGACATTGGAGCGGGCCTACAAGAATCGGCCGGACGCGGAAATTGCCGCCCATCTGGGGGAGGTGCTGTGGATGAAAGGGGCAAAGGATGAAGCAGACAAGTTGTGGCATGCGTCCCTGCAAAACAATCCGCAGAACGAAGCCCTGATCGGGACGCTGAAGAAATTCAACAAGCAGTAGTTCGTGCGCCGACTAGAGCTGCTATGGCCGCTCGTTGTGCTTCTTGCATCCTGTGCTCAGGCGCCAGTCCCGCCTGAGGTGCCGACTGCGCACAATGGCGAGGCCCTCAGCCTCTCCGGCCGGGTCGCGGTGCATCAGGAAGAGAAAGATTTTTCCGGCCTGTTCCAGTGGGTGTCGAGGGATGGGGTGGATGACATTCTGCTATCGGATCCGCTGGGCCAGGGTGTGGCCAAAATTGTCCGCACCGGCCGTGAAACGACCCTGCAATTGCCTGATGGCCGCACCCGGTCCGCGCCGGATGCGGACGCGCTGACCGAAAAGCTGCTGGGTTTTTCCCTGCCGCTGGGCGGGATGAGTTACTGGATCACGGCGCGTCCCGATCCCGGCCGTCCCCACCAGTTGACCCGCGACGGCAAGGGCAGGGTGGAGCGGATTGCTCAGGACGGCTGGAAAATCGATTACCTGAGCTACGCCGACGGCAGGCCGCGAAAACTGTTCATCACCCGTCCGGACCTGGAGATCAAGCTGGTTGTCGATCACTGGGGCAGGGAACCTCTGAAATAGTCCATCATGGGTCGCGTTTACACGAAAAATGCTCAGATGCTAGGCGCGCGACGAAGGTCGTACTTGACGTACGAAGCCGAGGAGTGCAACGCCGCAGATGGGCATTTTTCGTGCAAACCCGGAGGGCAGGGGCTTGGCGGGCGATCTGCTGTGTCGCGCCGCTTGGCATCGTAGAATGACTACGACCTGCGCGGCGCTTCGTGCATCTCATCCCGCCAAGCCCCTGCGCGGCC
>DASQBT010000226.1:0-4737 GCA_035635075.1 Thiobacillaceae bacterium
GATCTTCGAGAGCACGGCGTTTTCCCCGTCCGCCTTGTCCGCGCGCCGGCCGGGCCGTGCGTCCGCCTTCAGCTCTTCGAGGCGCTCCCTCATCGCGACTCGTTCCTCGTCGGTGAATCCCTTGGATGTCTTTGCGGTCGCGGCGGTGCTCTTGGGAGACTTCTGGGTGCCGTTCTTTGCAGGTTTCATCGTGCTTTCATTTCCAAAAAGTGTGGGCCAGAGCCGCCGACCTGCCAGCGGATCCGGTTCCGCGTTTGTCCACTTTCGAAGGAGGTCGCCTCGATGCCCGGAAGTCTCCACTGGTCCGATAGTGTCATCACATTCCCCCCATCGGTCTGATTTCCATTACTTCGATGGATGATTGCGGAATTTGCAGATGCGGATGGTTTTCGAACGATTTCGCCGCCGCCTCGTGCGACTCGGCCTCCACGATCGAGTAGAGCATGATATCGTTCCGGGTGTCGGAAACACCACTTGACGAGACCTGTTTGGTCTTCCCGCCAGCGTCTGTGCTGATGATCATGCTGGCGTGGGCACCCATCCATTCGTCCCACTCGGCCCGCATTTTCTCTTCGGCAGCCTTCCTCTCTTCGGGGTCGGTCTTTGTCCACTCGTCAATTACCGAGGCTGGCACGAGATATAAAGCAAGGAACTTCTTCATATTTGAGCTGGCCATGACATTTCCTTTCGTTTGACCGTGTGCGGCTGGTTAAAAAGCGACGCCTCACCGCGCATACTGCACCCTAACCCTATTGATTCATCGTAGCGGTTCGCTGAAGACGTCTTGCTCTGCCTGCTTAGGCGCGCATAGTCTCTCCACGGGATCCTAAGCACGCATCGGGTAATGAAGACCGGACATTCAAACCGACGTTCCGTTATAAGCCGCCTTCAGTGCGGCGATGTCGAATTTGACCATCTTCATCATGGCGTCTGCGGCCCGCTTGGCCTTGTCTCTATCGGTGTCGGCCATCATCTCGCCGAGCGCGGTTGGGACGATTTGCCACGAGAGGCCGAAGCGATCCTTGAGCCAGCCGCATTGCTCCGCTGACCCACCGTCGAGAAGCGCATCCCAGTAGCGGTCGATCTCGGCCTGATTTTCGCAGTTAACGACGAACGACACAGCATGGTTGAATGGGTCGAGCGGTCCGGCGCTCATCGCGACAAACGGCTGCCCGCAAAGAACGAACTCGACGATTTTCACGGAACCAGGCGGACCGCTCGGCGACTCGCTCGGCATGGTCGTGACACGGGTAACGCGCGAGTCGGGAAAGACAGATGCGTAGAACGCGCTTGCCTCCTCCGCCTCCTTGGAATACCAGAGGAAAGGGGTGATCTTCAGCATGAATTTCTCCAGTCGAGAAGAAATGGCCGACAAATGTTTCGGCAGTCGACCGGCGTTACGGGTAGGGAGCGCCGACTCGAATGTGCTGCGCCCTTTGTTGAAAGGGCCGCACAATCGCGAATGACCGCTTGCTTCGCAATTTAGACCGCGGCACTCTAGTCATCGTCGTCATCATCATGATGCCAACGGTGATGTTCCTCCCGGTCGTAGTCGCCATGATGTTCCTCCCGGTCGTAGCCATAATGTTCCTGGCGTTCGCCGCGGGTGGGAACCTCGATATAGGCACCCGGATAGGTGTCGCTTTGGGTCCAGTAGCGCTGACCACCCAATTCAAATTGGATTTGATACTGGCCACGCCCATCGTTGTAACCGAACGTAGCGGCTGGTTCCACACGGATCACCCGTCCATAGGTATGCTCATCGTCGGCCCAGCTCGGGGCGCTGAGCGCAGCTCCGAGGACCAATAAAACAAGGGGTGTCTTCATCATGATCTTTCCTCCTTCATTCAAAATGGATCGAACTCAGGGCTTGGGCATGCGCACGCGGAGCGCAAAGTTATTCGCGCCTCTTTGCGGTCTAGCGTTGCCAACCCCGCCAAGGCGCGCGCAGGCCGCTCAAAGCCATGTCGCGCGTCTGGTATGAGGCATTGCTGCAACAGCTGTGCCAGGGTGCATTTCTTCGACCTGACAACAGCTTAGGCACGCGCGCCGCGGTGTGGCTCGCCTGCATGCCAGGCAAGAGCCCTGGTTGTGTGGCTCTGGCCCGACATGAATCCGAGCATTTGGCTCAATAACCTGTTTTGCAAGGGAAATCACGTCGCCTGCCGGCGACGTGCAGAACTCCGCGGGATAGTGCTTCTCCAGGGAGCGGTCCGGATCCACGCAGAACCAGGCCCGGTCAAGGACGGGGGAGGGCCGACAAGGGCGCGGGCGGGCGACTCAGGTGCAGAGGGGGCAGCGGTAAATACGCGTTAGCGGCGTCCTTCTTCAGTAGTCTGAAGAAGAAACGCATCAAGCGGCGCATGCATGCTTCCCGCGAGGAGGCCAAGACAAATGTGTTTGATTACATCGACGGGTTTTACAATCAAACCCGCAGGCAACCCAGTCAAAGTCCGGTGCGTTCAACGCCGTGCTCAAACCGGCGCAGCAGATTCGCTTCCAGCAGCGCTATATTGCTGCAAGCGGCGCTTCGCCTAACGCCAAGGAGACGTGCAATGGAAAAAGATATCGAACAGATAGAACTCGACCGGCATCGCGTCCAGATTATTGCTGACGTAAAAGGCTTGGTGGAAAAGTACCGTTTAATATTCGATTGGGACATTGCGGAAATCGATCAGAAGCTTGCAGACAAGCTCATCGTGGGAGCGATTCGAGCCTCACTGGATGAAATCGAAAAGGAACTGGCCTGAAGGCCGAGAATGTCCTGCTGGTGAGGCGGGCATATTGATCGCACACCATCACGCAAACAAAACACTTTTGGATACGTGGCTTGGTCTGCGCCTGCATTGGGGCTGCACGGCCGGCATTTCAGTTCCCTTGGGGAGCAGCCGATCGAATTTCGTTTTGACGGCGCGATAGTAGATGCAATCAGATCACTGCCGTTGAGCGAACGCCCACAACCAGGGCAGAGTCTGCAAAAGATCCTTGTCTACGCTATAAACAAGCGTCGAGAGCAATTTTAGGCATGGAAACGATTCACGACCCGGTCGCTTTGTCCCGTCTGCAATTCGCCCTGACCACGCTGTTTCATATTCTGTGGCCAGTGCTCTCCATTGGGCTGGCGTTTTTTCTGGTGACGATGGAGGCGTTGTGGCTGAGGACGGGCGACGAAGACTATCGCCGCCACGCGAAATTCTGGTCCCGGCTGTTTGGTCTTAGTTTCACCGTGGGCGTCGTCAGCGGCATTCCGCTCGAATTTGAGTTCGGCACCAATTGGGCACCTTTTTCGGTGGTAAGCGGGGAATTCTTCGGCAACATCCTCGGCTTCGAGGCGGCCATGGCCTTCATGCTGGAGGCAGGATTCGTCGGCATCATGCTGTTCGGCTGGACCCGGGTCTCGCGCTCTGTGCATTTCTTCGCGACCCTTATGGTGGCGACAGGCGCGTCCTTGTCGGCTTTCTGGATCATGGTGGCGAATGCATGGATGCAGACACCCGCCGGCGGGCACATGGCGCATGGGGTGTTCGTGGTGGATAACTATCGGGACGCAATCTTCAATCCGGCAGCAGGGTGGAGCGCGTCCCACATGTGGGTGGCATGTGTGGAGACCACGCTGTTTGTGATTGGCGGCATCAGTGCCGGATATCTCTACCGCCGGCGCCACACCGAATTCTTCCTCAAATCGTTCAAGCTTGCGCTGCTGTTTGCCATCATCGCCGCTCCGCTGCAGATCTGGCTGGGCGATGGCAGCGGGCGAGCTCTGTTTGTCCATCAACCGGCCAAGGCCGCCGCCATCGAGGCCCACTGGACGACCAACCCGAAAGGCCATGGCGCAGCCTGGGCCATCCTTGCCTGGCCGAATCCGCAGCGGCAACAGAACGATTGGGCGATCGAGATTCCCAACGGACTGTCCCTGCTTGCAACCCACAGCCTGGACGGCCGCGTCGAAGGACTGACCGCTTTCACGCCGGAAGACCGAACCAGGTTGGTTGCCCTAGTGTTTTATAGCTTTCGGCTGATGGTCGCGATCGGGATCTACTTTGTCCTGCTGGCGTGTTGGACCGTGTCCGTCTGGCTGCGAGGAGCGCTTGCTCCGCAGCGCATCACTTCGCAGCGCTGGTTGCTGAGGGCCTGGATTGCCTCGGTTCCACTCGGGTTCATTGCGGTGGAGACAGGCTGGATTACTCGGGAAGTGGGACGCCAGCCTTGGACCATTTATCACCTGGTTCGCACCGCCGACGCGGTGTCCAATCTGCCCGCGGCCGGCGTGGCCGGTTCGCTGTTCGTGTACGCGCTGATCTATGCCGCGTTGAGCACCGCCTTCCTGATCTTCGCGCGCCGCCTGCTGCGGCACGGGCCGGATATGGCCTTGCAGACCTTGAATTCATCCGATCCAGGCGCGCGGCGGTCTTGATCACCATGCCGGAATTTTCTTTGCCGCTACTTTGGTTTGCCATCATCGGCCTGATCCTGCTGCTTTACGTGGTATTGGACGGCTTCGATCTGGGCGTCGGGATTCTTTCCCTTCTTGCAATCGATGATGAGCAGCAAAACAGTGCCGCCGCGCGGTCACTGGGCAGCATTTGGGAAGCCAACGAGACCTGGCTGGTCATCCTTGGCGGCGCATTGTTTGGAGCATTCCCACCTGCTTACGGAATTGTCTTGCACGCCCTGTACATTCCGATCACCGCCATGTTGGCGGGTCTGATCTTGCGCGGTGTGGCATTTGGATTTCTC
>DASQBT010000227.1:0-1618 GCA_035635075.1 Thiobacillaceae bacterium
GACTCTGCACATGAGCAACAGCCTTCTCGTAATCGAGCAAGGCGCCAGCGTCGCCGCAACGGTAGAGGCTGCCCGTGTCGTTGTCCGCGGCCTGCTAGGTCTTCGACCGCCTGAAAAGGTTCTATTATAGCAGGCGGCAGACGAGGGGGCGCCGGATTTGGCGGCTGGCTGACGCTGGGGGCGGCGTGCAGTTCCAGAAATTGCCTGTTTGGACTTGGTTTCCGTCGGCGGCCGCGTTTTTCGGGCGCAACCTATCCCGGCTCGCGACCTCCGAGCCCGTTTGGTTCGTGTCGGGGTGTTATGGGTGGCTGGGCTTTCAGCCGGCGCTACGAGGTTTCTCGTAGTGGAACAGCTTTCGAGCCTTGGTGCGCGTGAACTGCCAGTTGATCTTGGTCCGCTTGCGGTCGGTCTTGCGGTTCCAGACCCGAGTTTCCCGTTGCAACGTGTTCAGGTCCGGTATCCGCCGGTTTCCGAGGCATTGCCGCGAGAACAAGCTGAGTTCGATCTCCGCCTGATCGAGCCAGCTTCCGTGTTTGGGGGTGTAATGCACGGTGAGCCGATCCCAAATATTGCCGCCCTCCTGCTCGCCGAAGTAATCGATCAGCGGTTTGCGGCAGTGGGTATTGAGGTTATCCATGACCAGGTGAATCGTCCGGGCGGCAGGATACTGCTTCACGACGTGCCCCACCATGCACGCGAACTCGGCGCCGGAACGGTCGGGTGTGGCAGTTGTGAAGTGCCGGCCCGCCTTCGGCTCCACAACGCCAAATACGTTCGCCGTGCCGCACCGTTTATACTCGTTGTCTTGCTTGGCCGGTTTACCGGGCTTGGCTGGGATCGGCGCTCGCACGTCGGCGTGCAGCGACACCGGCTTCTCGTCCAGGCAAACTACCGGCTCAGCCGGATTGTAGGGTTTCTCGTACACGGCCAGAACGTCTTCCATTCTTTCGATGTATTCTGCGTTCAGTTCGGCCACGCACCACATTTTTTTCCCGCCACGGCTTCAAGTCGTGGCTTTCGAGCAGGACCCGGATTGTCTCCCGACCGACGCGGGGAACCAATTTGCGTTTGACGGCCTCCTCGACCACCAGGCGCAGGGTCCAACGTGCCCGGCCTTCCGGCGGATCACTGCATACCATCGCGATGATGCGCTGCTTCTGGGAATCGTCGAGAATCTGCCTGGCCCCAGGCCGCTGCTTCTCATACAGGGCGCTATCCAGGCCACCCCCGTTATAACGATGGGCAATCTCGCGGATCGCTTTGGGAGTCAGCGGGACGGTCTGCGCGACTTGAGGAGATGTCACTCCACCGGCCAGCAGGCGTAGCGCAAGCGCACGCAGAACAACGCGCACCTGCTGCACTCCGCCTCGTAACAAACCTCGGAGTTCAGCGCGATCCTGCGCCTTGACTTTGATGGGGATGGGGCGGCGGGCCATACCCAAGTATGGACCAAAACATTTCTGAATGGAAGTGTTTTATAGAACTTTTTCAGGCGGTCGAAGACCTAGTGGCCGACACGGTGGCATCCGTCAGTCTGACCGTGTGCCACGACGGCAGCTTACTCGGCCAAGTCACCACCGGCTCGCTGGTGCTGGAAGACGGTGGATATCTCAAGGGC
>DASQBT010000228.1:0-15554 GCA_035635075.1 Thiobacillaceae bacterium
ACGTGGTTGGGATTGGCGCTAAGCACTTTGGACAGATTATTCTGGGCTGACTCCAGGTGGCCGAGGCTGTATTCAACCGCCCCGGACAAAAGGACGGCAGGCAGGTAGTTGGGTGCTGCCTTGAGCACCGAGGTAAGCTGATCCCGAGCTTCGGGATTTTTCTTTTCCTTGAAATCGATTAAAGCCAGGGTGTACTTGGCAGAAAGATTGCGCGGCGAGTCCTTCAGCACCCCATCGATTGTCTTGCGGGCGTCCACAAGGCGGTTGTTGCCGATATCGATCATCGCTAGAGCCAGTCGACTGCCCAGGTTGCGGGGGTTCACTGCCAGCGCAGCTTGGTAGGCGGCCTGCGCCTCGGCGCTCTTTCCCATTAGATGCAGCAGGTCAGCCTTGAGTACCAGCGAATCAAGGTGCTTGGGATCCAGTTTCAGGCCGTCTTCCAGCGCCGCGTAGGCCTCGTCAATTTTCTTGTCTGCCAAGGCCAGCATCGCCTGGCTAAGCGACAGATCGGCCGACTGCAGCTCCTGTGTCTTGGCCTGTTCAAGCAGCGCAGCGGCTTCATTCTTGCGGCCCAGCGCAACCAGCGCCTGCGCGCGTTTGGCAAGCAGGAACGAATAACCTGGCTGGTACCTATTAGGCAGGGGAATTTCTTCTACCACACGTTGATATTCGCGCTGGCCGATCAAGGCCCGGGCAATCAGCGGATCAGTGATGGAGGAGTCCATGCCATTCTGGCGTGCCCGCTTGAATTCCTTCTCGGCCGAGGCATAGTCTTCAAGGGTCAAATAGAGCTGGCCGAGTTGCAAGCGAACGTCCTTGTCGTCGCCATGGACCTGGGCCGCATTCTTGAGCTGGATCAGCGCTCCGTTAAGATTGCCCGCCTGTTCCAGCTTGGCAGCTTCGGCCATCAGGGCTTTGGGGTCGGCTTTGCCACTGCAGCCCGCCAAGAGCAGAGCGCAAAGGAGGTAAGAGAGTCGGTCGATATGCCAGCTCATGTAGTTGATTTCATCCCGAATTTGTTCATCAAATCATAAAGCGTCGGTCGGCTCACGCCGAGAAGTTCGGCGGTCTGCGCGACATTGTGCTGGGTCCGGGCCAAGGCTCGGGTGACCGCTCGACGTTCGGCTTCTTCTCTGACCTGGCGCAGATTGAGAGGTTGGCTGTCTCCCTGTTTGGCTGTCAGCCCGAGGTCTTCGGCGCTGATAAGCGGACCGTCGGCCATTATGGCGGCTCGCTTGATCAGGTTTTCCATCTCCCGCACGTTGCCCGGCCACGTATGATTTTCCAGCGCTTCCAGGGCATCCGGGCTGAAGCCTTTCAGCGTCCGCCCCTGTTCCTGCGCCATGCGTTCCATGAACGCGTGGGCCAGCAGTACCGCGTCCCCATGCCGGTCCCTCAGGGGCGGAATGGTAATGGTAATTTCAGAAAGGCGGTAATAGAGGTCTTCGCGAAAGCGGCCTTCCTTAATCATGGTGGCCAGGTCTTGATGGGTGGCGCAGACCACCCGTACATCCACGGGAACCTCGGCCCGACCGCCCAGACGCTCTATTACGCGTTCCTGGAGGAAACGCAGCAATTTGGCCTGCAAAGGCATGGGCAAGTCGCCGATTTCGTCAAGGAACAGGGTGCCCTGATGAGCATGCTCAATCTTGCCTATGGTTTGCTTCGCAGCGCCCGTGAAGGCACCTTTTTCATAGCCGAAAAGTTCGGACTCGAGCAGGGTGTCGGGGATGGCCGCACAATTTATGGCGACAAATCGCCTGCCCGCGCGCGGGGACAGGGCGTGCACTGCCCGGGCCAAGACTTCCTTGCCAGTGCCGGACTCGCCAAGCACCAGGACGGTCACGTCAGCCGGCGCCACTTTTTCAATCGTTCGGCACACCTTGAGCATGGCGTCGTCCGCCGTGATCAGGCCCTCGAGCGGGGATTTTGCAGTGTGCGCGAGGCGGCGGTTCTCTGATTCCAGGGTATGAACATGAAAGGCTCGGGCAATCAGAATTGAAAGGACTTCAGGTTCAAATGGCTTCTGGAAGAAATCATAAGCGCCCATGCCGATCGCCTTGACTGCGTTTCCGCGATCGAGATTGCCGGTGATGACGATGACCTTGGTGGCGGGGATCATCGCCAATACTTGCTGCAGGGTGGCAAGCCCTTCGGTCGCGCCGTCGGGGTCCGGGGGCAGACCCAGATCCAGCAGCACCACCGGCGGCTCGTGACGGCGCAGCATGCTGATGGCAGTTTCGCGGTCGCCGGCGATGATCACGTCGTAGGCATCCAGGCTCCACTTGATCTGTCTCTGCATGCCGGTGTCGTCTTCCACCAGCAAGATCATGGGCTTGGTTTCGCTCATGCGGCTTGTTCTTTCAGTTCGGCTGCAGGGCTTTGCGCAGCGCTAGGACACTGGGCAACCGGCAGCCAGATGCAGAACGTAGTGCCCTGGCCAGGTTCGCTCTCCACCGTAATTTTCCCGCCCAGTTCGCGCACGTATTCCCGGCACTCATAGGCGCCGATGCCCATACCGGCCCCCTTGGTCGAGTCGAAGGGGCGGAACAAACGGTCGCGAATGAATTCCGCATCCATGCCGCAACCGGTATCGCTAATGACCAAGGCCACCTGATTCTCCACCTTGTTGGCCTGAATGAGGACCTTACCGGAATCGGGCGTAGCTTCCAGGGCATTCTGCAGTATGTGGCCGATAACACGTCCCAGCTGGGCGCTGTCTGCGCACACGCTCAGGTCGTCCCCCGAACAATCCAACATGGGCCTGAGGCGAAACGCAGACTTACTGGATATGACCTCGGGCAGGAGGTGGCGCAGATCCACGCTCTCCTGTTGGCCAGCCTGTCCGCCACGCCTGAGCTGGGCCAGCACCTTGTTCATGCGCATGACCGAACTTTCGACGGTTGCGATCATGTCGTCCTGGAATTCCGGCTTGTGCTTGTGTTTTTGGGCATTGGCCAGCAGCAGGGATAGCTGGGCAACGAGGTTCTTCAGATCATGAATGACAAAAGTGGTGGCCCGGTTGTAAGACTCGAATTGGCGGGCCACGATCAGCGCATTTGTCGCTTTCATCTGCGCCAGGTGGGTTGCTGCCTGGCGGGCCGCGGTCTTGATCAGGTCGCTGACTTCCCAATTGAAGCGGATTCTTGCCAATGAGTGTTTGAGAGCGATGAAGCCGATCAGGTGCTCGTGATGCATGAGCGGTATAAGCAGCCAGACATCCGGCAGGCTAGCGACCCAGGTCGGCAATTCCAGGTCGCCATAACGGGCGGAATTGATGCGGAATTCGTCCACGTTGATCACCCACTGCCGGGTCTTCAGCCACTCGGTAAACGGAGATGACGGGGGCTCGGCGCCCAAGGCATCGGACATGTTCCAGTGAGCCGTCCGGCTGTAACCGGTGTTCTCGTCCAGCAGCCAGAGTGCGCCGCCGGGACTGTCCACCAAACGGGCCAAGGCTTCCACAGTGCGCTCGCCAAGCCGCTCCCCCGCGGCGCCTTCCGACAACATGCGGGTGAACTTGAGCCACTCTTCGCGGTAATCATAGTGGTAGCGAAAGAAGTGTTTGGTCATCCACACGCGCAATCGGGCTCGAAGCGTGCCGGAAAAGAAAATGACCGCCAGCAGAATGGCCGCGGCAAATAGGAACGCAGTTTGTACGACACCGCCCCAGTCGCCGCCGAAAATGCGGATGTAGTAGCCGGCACCTGCCATGAGCAGCAGATAGATCCCTGCGCCAAGCAAGGCGGCGCCGTGAAACATGACCCGCCGAGACAACGCCATGGCGGTGACGGGCTCGCTGCTTTGGCGCGCAAATGAGATGGCAATCAGGGGGGCGATCACCAGGCAGACAAGACCACGGGCGCCCCAAACGTCGGCATCCAGTTGCTGAAAAAGGAGCGCGTTGGCGTATAGATAAAAGTCATAGGCGAAGAGTCCGCCCAGACCCAGAGCCAGAAACTTCAAGGACCATCGGATTTCGCGCGGGCTGCCCCGGTAAACCTGTTCCACCAACACCAGGCCCAGCACCGCCAAACCAACCATGCTGGTGTCGATGGTGTTGGCTGTAAGCCTGGGTAGGGCGCTCCAGTAGGAAGGCAGCATCAGACTTGGTAGAAGGATGGCGGTGACGCCTACTGCCAGCCAGAACAAGACTTTCAGGTGACTCGGGATGCGTGCTCCCGAAGTTCCTCGGGCAAACAGTATGGCGAGCAGCAATCCCAACCAGGAGAAATCCCGCAATACTTCCAGCGATAGGCCCAGCGGGCTGATGCCCGGCTGCAGGCCAACGAACAGAGCCCAGAGCAGGGAGGCAGTGCTGGCTGCGGCCAGGTATTTGGCTTGTGGACGATCGCGCCAGACGCTCAAGGCGAGCAGTGCCAGCAAGGCATAGGCCAGCGCGGCCAGCCCATGGCCAACAACCACTATAGGCGAGGTCAGGGGGGACATGGCCTGCTCAACGCGCTCCCTTGCCCCACAAGACGACTTGAACGGTTTGGACCAGAACCATCAGATCCAGGAAGAGACTGTGATTTTTCACGTAATACAAATCATATTGCAGCTTTTCCTGCGCGTCATCCACACTGGCGCCATAAGAATAGCGAACCTGGGCCCATCCCGTAATGCCCGGTTTGATTGTATGGCGTACCGCGTAATAAGGGATTTGCTGGCTCAGTTCCGCGACAAAATAGGGACGTTCGGGCCGCGGGCCCACAAAGCTCATATCGCCCATGAAAACATTAAAAATTTGCGGGAGTTCATCAATCCTGGTTTTGCGTATGAAGCGGCCCACGCGGGTTGTGCGATCATCATCGGCTGTGGCCCAGCGCGGTTTTCCGTCCTGCTCGGCATCCATGCGCATGCTGCGGAACTTGAAAATGCTGAACGGGCGGCTGTGCTGCCCAACCCGCTCCTGACGGTAGAAAACCGGACCCGCGCTTTCAAGCTTGATAGCCAAGGCGGTCAGGACCATAACCGGCAGGCTGATGCATAGCAGTGCCAAGCTTACTACGACGTCAAACATGCGCTTGACGGTATCTCTCATCATGCCTTGGTGAAACCCTTCACCGAGGATCATCCAACTGGCATTCAAGGAATCCAACTGAAGGTGGCCGTTTTCGCGCTCAAAAAACGAGGAGAGTTCCAGCACACGAATACCGTTGAGCTTGCATTCCAGCAAATCCGCAACAGGCAGGGCACCACCGCGCCGGTCCCGAACGGCAAGAATGATTTCATCCACCTGAAGGCGCGCCGCCAATTCGGCGAGAGGCTCGGAGGTGTCAAGGATTTGATCATGGGAGATGAAATGATGGGTTCCAGCGAGGGGTAGGTAGCCTACCACTTGTATCCCCGAGCGGGCCCCTTGTTTAGTCAATATTTCGTCAATCCTGGCGGCGCGACTGCCGGAGCCCAGGACCAGGACCCGGGTCTTGAGCGCGGCCATGGATGACCAACGCCAAAAAGCAAGCCGGATGAAGAGCACGGTAGCCAGGCTGACACCCAGCGCCATAAGAAAAACGCCGCGACCGAGGTAAAGGTCATCGGGGAATAGGTAGAACAACAGGCTCATTAATACCAGGCCGAGCCCGAATGCCAAGCCAAGTCGCAGCAGCAGAGAACGGAGCCCGCTGCGCCATTCCCAGTCATATAGGCCAAGTGCCGTCATCAACGTCAACATTACCAACGCGAAGGACAGGGCGCGCGGGAGCAAATGCCCGACCGATTTGGGGACTCCATCGGTAAAGCGAAGGCTCACGCCGAGATACAAGGCGCCAATGAGAGCCAGGCCTTCAAGTACTATCAGGGCAAGTACGCCGACAGGAATGTAGTGCCTGAAGAATCGGATCACGCTGGACATCACTTTTCTTTTTTGTAACACCTGACGTCGAGCAGGATTTATGCCAGAAGCCGTCGATGACGACAATCGAATGTCCCAGCGAGCCACTGACAAACGGAGGCTACTTAGCCAATCGTCTGAGCGGGAGTGTGAGCACGATTTAAATTTATGGGCCAACCGACAACAGCGTCTTGACTTGGGCTAGGCGGATTCGGCGTGGACTGCCATCGGCTTGACTACGCTTCAACCGCCCCAGCGTGGCACGTGGGTAAAGGACCAACTCAAGAGTGGCGCGCGGGTCATGTATCCTGAAGCTGGGATAGCCGTTCTGGCCAAAGCGCACTTCCCCGTGGACATAATCGATTTTGTGGTTGAGGAGAAAGAATTCCAATTCCTTCTCATCATCCCAGAACAATTGCAGGTTGACTTCGGAATGGCGCCCGGCTGTCCCTGTTAGCACAGGGCCGGTCAGATGGGGGTCGAAAGCTTGAAGCAGGGTCATATACTCCAAGGCCAAGCGCCGAAGCTGGCTCAACTGATCCTTCTGAACATCGCCCTGATACAGGGATTGATAACTGCGCAGGGCTTCCTCAATTTCCTGGTTGTCTGGCAGATTTCGGCTATCCGGGGCGCCAAGTTGGCGGGACGCCTTGCGTTTGGCAGCCCCATAATCCAACCCGCCGTCGCCGGCGATCAGCCGCGCGGCTTCAAACGCGATGAGTCGGCGCATGTCCCGAGTCTTCATATTAGGTCCGGTACCAAAGGGTTATGACCGCTTGCATCGGGGATTGACAGGCCTTGGGACGGAGCATATTCCTGATAGAAATATTCGGTAATGCCTCCCGCCTCTCCTTCTGCCACGGGCGCGCCTGTTTCGGCGCTGATCTGCGCGGTTATCACGCCGGCGGGCATGGTAAACGGTCTTTGCGGCTGGTTTCGCAGCGCTTTTGCCATGAATTCCATCCAGATGGGCAGGGCTGCCTGGGCGCCGGTTTCGCCAGGGCCAAGCGAGCGGGGCTGATCGAATCCGATCCAGGCAACAGCCACCAAGCTAGGATTGAAACCGGCGAACCAACCATCGCGCTGCTCGTTTGTCGTTCCGGTTTTGCCGGCAATATCGGAGCGACCCAACTGACTGGCGCGTGCGGCTGTCCCGTAGCGGACCACGTCCTGCATCATATTGGTCATAATGAAGGCGTTGCGCGCGTCGAGCACACGGGGGGCTTCAATTCCGGGCCGATAGGGTTTGGACTGCATTACCACCAAGCCTTGCCCATCAACAACTCGTTCTATCAGATAGGGTTTGACCGCATAGCCCCCGTTTGCAAATACGGCGTAGCCACTCGCCAGTTGCAGGGGAGTGACCGATCCGGCTCCCAATGCCATGGTGAGGTAAGGCGGGTGACGGGCCGGGTCAAAACCAAACCGCTTGATGTAGTCTCTGGCGTAGTAGGGCCCAATTCCCTGCAATATCCGAATCGATACCATATTCAGGGAACGGGTCAGTGCGGTGCGCATCCGCACCGGTCCTGAATATTGATTGTCAAAGTTCTTGGGTTCCCAAGCAGTGCCGCCGGCTTCTTCGGCAGACAAGGTCACGGGCGCGTCGTCAATGATGGTGGCCGGCGTGTAGCCTTTCTCCAAGGCGGCGGAATAGATGAAGGGTTTGAAACTTGAACCGGGTTGGCGCCAGGCTTGGGTGGCATGGTTGAACTTGTTGCGCGCGTAGTCGAAACCACCCACGAGAGCAGTGATTCCGCCGGTGGCCGTGTCGAGGGCAACCAAAGCCGCCTCGGCTTCAGGAATCTGGGTCAGTCGCCATTTCCCGTCCTTGTCTCGCACCACGCGCACCACGTCACCTTGAACCAACTGGTGAGCCTTGCGAGCTTTCTTGCCAGGCAGCCAGTCGGCTGCCAGCTTGAAACCGGCGGGAAGGACCTCCAGTTGCTTGCCGTTTGACAAGCCGACTACCAGGGACTTGGGAGAAATCTGCAATACGACCGCTGGTTCGAGGCCATTTACGGTGTCCAGTTCGCCCAGCGCGTCGGCAATGAATCTATCGCGGCCAGCTTCATCTGAGGGCAGATCCAGATGCTTCTCCGGGCCCCGGTAGCTATGGCGCTGGTCATAGTTCACCAGACCATTTTGCAGCGCCTGATTTGCAGCAGCTTGCTGGTCCTTGCGTATGGTGGTGTAGGCTTTGAATCCGGTGCTGTAGAGCGACTCGCCATATTGTTGAAAGAGTGTCTGACGGACCATCTCAGCGACATAGTCCGACGGCACATCGACAATCTGCTTTTCTTTCCGCACCACAAGTTTTTGCTCCAGGGCTTGGCGATATTCAGCATCGGCGATCATGTGCAAACTTTTCATCCGTCCCAGAACATAATGTTGCCGGGCTTGAGCGCGCTGTGGATTGATTACCGGGTTATAGAGAGAGGGTCCTTTGGGTAGTCCGGCCAGCATGGCCGTTTCTGCCAGGGACAGTTTGTCCAAGGGTTTGCCGAAGTAGGTTCGGGCTGCCGCCTCGAATCCGTAGGCCCGCTGACCAAGATAGATCTGATTAATATAGAGCTCGAGTATCTTGTCCTTGGACAAATTGTGCTCGATCTTGATGGCCAGCAAGACTTCCGACATTTTGCGCGTGAGTGTTTTTTCCCTGGAGAGGAAAAAATTGCGTGCGACCTGCATGGTGATGGTACTAGCGCCTTCTTTTGCCCCGCCCGAAACCAGATTGGCAACGGCAGCGCGCAGGATACCCAGCGTGTCTACGCCCCCATGCTGGTAAAAACGCTCATCTTCGGCAGCTATAATGGCCTGCTTCATCCGCTGAGGGACTTTCGCGATCGGCACAAAGGCGCGACGCTCTTCGCCAAATTCCCCTAGCAGGGCGCCATCGCTGGAATAGATCCGCAAGGGTTGCTTTGGCTTGTAATCAGTCAGGGCTTCCAGGGGCGGCAAGTTTGGGTAGATCAGCGCCGCCGCCAAACCGGCGAGGGCTGTGCTGACTATGCCCAAGCCGAGGACTAACGCCACGGCGTAATGCCACCATTTTGAAAACATCAAAGCGCTCGCTAAAGTTTGAGGGATTATAGGCGTTATGTGTGTTGGGATTTGGACACACGCTGTCAATTATCTATTGAGACTCTGAAAATCATTTTGGGTTTCGATGGCTTGCTGTTAGGATTTAAATACAAGTCTAAGTATTTGGCGACAACTTTATAAAATCAAAAGGAAACTTCTTTGCGATTCGAGTTCAGCCTGGATGGATTCACCACTAAGACGCCGCCTATGCTGGGGCTGGATGTCAGCTCCACGTCCGTCAAGTTGGTGGAATTGTCAGACACTGGCAAGGGAGCCTATCGAGTGGAGCGCTATGTCATCGAGCCTCTGCCAAAGGATTCGGTCAATGAAGGCAATATCGTCAACATGGAGCAGGTGGCGGAGACAATACAGCGCGCCTGGAAGACCTTGGGTTCGCGGGTTAGACATGTCGCAATGGCGCTTCCTTCCAATGCAGTAATTACCAAGAAGATATTGGCCCCCGCCAGCCTGACCGGCATTGAGCTGGAAAATCAGGTGGAAAGTGAAGCCAACCAGGTCATTCCGTTTCCTTTGGACGAGGTGAATCTGGATTTCCAGGTGTTGGGACCTGCAGCCAACAGCCCCAACGATGTGCAGATCCTAGTGGCAGCCGCGCGCAAGGAGAAAGTTGAAGACCGAGTGGCGGCGGCCGAGGCTTCCGGATTGAAATCCCTGGTGATGGACGTGGAGGCCTATGCCACCCAGCTGGCTTATGAAGCCATGGCAAACCAGCTGCCGAGCGCAGGCGCAGGCCAAACCATTGCCATCATTGACATCGGGGCGAGTGCCATGCACATCAACATTCTCCATGACAACGACTCTGTGTATTTGCGCGACCATGGGTTTGGCGGCAGCCAGCTCAATCACGAGATTTCCCGCCGTTACGGCATGACCAATGAAGAGGCCGAAGTCGCGAAGCGCAAGGGCACGCTGCCGGAGAATTACGAAGTCGAGGTGTTGCAGCCTTATAGCGAAACACTGGCCATGGAAATCGGGCGCGCGCTCCAGTTGTTCACGACATCAACCCAGTACCACAAGGTCGATCAAATCCTGTTGGCCGGTGGCGGTGCCATGATACCGGGCCTGGACGACGTCGTTGCCAACCGCACAGGGATTTCCACCATGGTCGCCAATCCATTTTCGAACATGGCAGTAGGCCCAAAGATTCGTCCCCAGGAACTGGCCAATGACGCGCCTGCATTGTTTGTGGCCTGTGGCCTCGCATTGCGGAGGTTCGACCCACAATGAGCATACGCGTAAACCTGCTCCCCCATCGGGAGCTCAAAAGGGCTGCCCGGCGTCGGCAATTCAATTTCATGCTCGCTGCCGCCCTGATTGCGGGTGTGGGGGTGGTCATAATTGGGCATATGGTGATCGCGGCACGCGAGGCTAACCAGGAAGCGCGCAACAAGTACTTGCAGGATGAAATTGCCAAGCTGGAAACGCAGATCGGAAAAATAAACGAGATCAAGCAACAGACCCAGAGCTTGCTTGCGCGCAAGCAGGTTGTGGAGACCCTTCAGTCAGACCGGACCGAGGTGGTGCATTTGTTTGATGAACTGATCCGGCGCTTGCCCGAGGGGCTCTACCTCAAGTCATTCAAACAGGTAGGCGACACCATTACCATAGACGGCTACACCCAGTCCAGCGCCCGGGTTTCCACGCTGATGCGCAATCTTGAAGAATCCCCTTGGTTTGAACAAGCCAACTTGGTAGAAATCAAGGCGGCCACCGTCAACAACTTGCGCGCCAATGAGTTTGTCCTGACCGTTAAGCAATCCCACCAGCAGGCGGAAAAGGAACCGGTCAAAGGGGCTAAGGCATGAACCTCGACCTCAATAATCTGGACTTAAGGACCATTGCCGATTGGCCCCTCGGGGCGAAGCTCACGACCCTGGGGCTGCTCTTCGTCCTGATTACGGGTGCCGGGTGGTGGTTCGACTGGAAATCCGGGCTTGATACCCTGGAAGTGGGCCAGCGCAAGGAGCAGGAATTGAAAGCCACGTTTGTCACCAAGAAAGGTCAGGCTATCAATTTGCAGGCATATCAGCAGCAACTCAAGGATATCGAACAGGCCTTTGGGGCGTTGTTGAAACAATTGCCCAACCGGCAGGAAATGGACGCGCTGATTACCGACGTCAACCAAGCGGGCCTGGGTCGTGGCCTGCAATTCGAGCTGTTCAAGCCCGATGCGGAAATCAAGAGCGAATTCTATGCGCAGACCCCGATCAAGATTAAGGTGACGGGGGGTTACCACGATATGGCCGCCTTTACCAGCGACGTCGCCAAGCTGCCGCGGATCGTAACTCTGCATGACATTGCCATCGCGCCTGAAAAGGACGGCACGCTGACGATGGAAGCGACGGCCAAGACTTACCGCTATCTGGACGAAGATGAGGTGGCTGCACAGCAACAGGCCAAGATGAAGGAAAAAGCCGGCAAGGGGGGCAAGAAATGAAAAAGCTCGCCTGTCTTGCGCTTGGTCTTATCCTTGCCGGTTGCGGGCTCGGGGGCAAGAGCGATCTGGAACGGTTTGTCGCAGATACCGGCAAGGACATGCAGGGCAAGGTGGAGCCACTGCCCAAGGTCAAGCCTTACGAGCCATTCGAATACAACGCATTTGACCTCCCAGATCCGTTCAAGCCGCGCAAATTGTCACCCAAGGGGAGCGGCGGCGGATTGCAGCCCGATCTGGCGCGGCCCAAAGAGCCACTCGAAGCCTACTCGCTGGAGACTCTTAAGATGGTCGGTACCCTGAAAAAGAAGGGTGTGATGAATGCGGTGATTAAGACGCCCGACAACGCCATCTACCAAGTGCACAAGGGCAATTACATCGGTCAGAATTTCGGAATGGTGGTCGGCATCAGCGATTCCGAGGTGAAGCTCAAAGAAATTGTGCAGGACAGTGCAGGCGACTGGACCGAGCGCGACAGTACCCTAACATTGCAAGAATGATCGAGGCTGACATGAATAAACTGGCCCATTTCCTCCCTATTTCTGCCCGCTATTTTGTTTGTTTGTGGCTGGCTCTAACCCCGATTTTGGGGTTTCAGGCCAAGGCGGATAGCCTGCCGCCGACGTCCAACTCGGTGCTGACCGTGGAGCCGGCGAGCTTGCCGGGAGGCAGGGTGGTGCTCAGGGTGGGACTCAAGCAAGCCCTGAAAAGCACTCCTGCGGGATTTTCCGTCGGCAATCCACCACGTATTGCGCTCGATCTTACCGACACCGGGAACGGCGTTGGCAAGAATACCATCGAGGCCAATCTGGGGCCGCTGGTCAGCGTCAATGTGATCCAGGCCGGCAATCGCACCCGACTGGTGCTGAACCTGAATAGATCCGTCGAGTACGACGCCAAGATTGACGGCAAGTACCTGCTGATATCGCTGGGTGACAATCTGGGCGCAGCTTCTGCACCGGTCAATGCATCACCGCAGTTTGCCGAGGCTGCGCCGGCGGCTGGTCGGCACGCGATTCGCGACATCGATTTCCGGCGTGGCCCGAATGGCGAAGCGCGCATCGTGACGACCTTGGCTGACCCCCAGACCGGGATCAATATCCGGCAGCAGGCTAAGGGAGTCACGGTAGATTTTATCGATACTGAACTGCCCAAGGCCCTGCAGCGCCGCCTGGATGTGGCAGACTTCGCCACTCCGGTCAAAACCGTGGAAAGCTACGCTCTGGGCGACAGCACCCGCATGGTGATCGAGCCGCAGGGGGAATGGGAATATTCCGCGTACCAGACCGACAATCAGTTTATCGTTGAGGTGAAGCCGTCAACCGAGGGCGTAAGGAAAACGCCGGATGGCAAAATCAAGTACACCGGAGAGAAACTCTCGCTGAATTTCCAGAACGTGGACGTGCGGTCCGTCCTTCAGGTGATTGCGGACTTCACGGGCCTGAACATCATTGCGAGCGACACAGTCACTGGCAGCCTGACGCTGCGTCTCAAGGACGTGCCTTGGGACCAGGCCCTGGACCTGATCATGCAATCCAAGGGCCTGGACAAACGGGTCAACGGCAATGTGATCTGGGTTGCGCCCAAGGATGAACTGCTGACCAAGGAAAAGTTGGAACTTGAAGCCAAGGCCGCAGTGGGCGACCTGGAGCCTTTGGTCACAGAGTACATTCCGCTCAATTACCTGCGTGCGGATGACGCCCAGGCGATGCTTTATGGAAATACGGGGGGATCCCAGCAGAATACGGCTGAAAACAAGGCGACCTGTTCGACGACGGCGGTAGGTATCACCGGGGTCGGGACCGGACAAGCCAGCCAATCGACGACGGGAACTACCGACCAGAAGATCCTATCCAAGCGCGGCCGGGCAAGCTATGAACTGAAGACCAACACGCTGATTATCAATGATACGGCCAGAAAGATAGACGAGATCCGTCAGCTCCTTGCCAAGATCGATGTTCCTGCCAAGCAGGTGATGATCGATGCCCGGATTGTGATTGCAGATGAAGAGTTCGGCCGTTCCTTAGGGGTCAAATTGGGGGCCGGGCTTGGGGGATTCAGTAAATTGGCAGGCAGCAAGACCGGAATAGGTTTTGGTTCCAACGGATTCGACTCGCAGACCAATGCCAACGCGGGAAGTGCGTCAGGTTTCGCCAATCCCAACGTTTCCTTGGGTGCACCCGCACTGACTGCGGGGGGCATACCGGCCGCCTTTGGCCTGACGCTGCTAAATGTTGCCACAGGCAATCTCGTCACCCTGGAGCTGCAGGCATTGGAGGCGGATGGCCGCGGCAAGATCATTTCCAATCCCCGCGTCGTTACGTCAAACGGCAGGCCCGCAGCAATCCTGCAAGGCTCATCCATTCCTTACATTACGACAACGGCAGCTGGCGGCACCATCACCCAGACTGTTACGTTCAAGGATGTACTCCTTTGTCTGCTGGTGGACCCGCAGGTCTTGAACAATGACTCGGTCGTCATGACTGTCGAGGTTCAGAAAGATTCGGTGGCGTCGACCATAACCACGGTGACAACTGACACCTTGCCGGTCATCGCCAACAAACGCGTCAAGACACAGGTTCGTGTCAATAACGGCGAAACCGCGGTACTGGGAGGAATCTATGAGACGATCAAGCGCGAAGATATTCAGAAAGTGCCGTTCCTCGGGGACCTTCCCTTCCTCGGCAACCTGTTCAAGAATAACCACAAGGAAGAGCAGAAGGTCGAGCTGCTCATATTCCTGACACCCCGTATTCTTGACGAGCGCATGTCCCTGCGCTGATTCTTATGCTGCCCTTGTCCGCTACAATGCGGGCATGGGCAAGCTCGATAATGTATTTCTGGTGGGACTGATGGGGGCGGGCAAGACCACCATCGGAAAAAGCCTCGCCAGGCAGCTCCACAAGACCTTTTATGATGCGGACCATGCGCTCGAGGAGCGCACCGGAGTTCGCATTCCGGTCATATTTGAAATCGAGGGCGAGGCCGGTTTCCGCAAGCGCGAAGAGGAAACCCTCGATGGCTTGACCCTGCAACGAAACATTATTCTGGCAACCGGAGGCGGGGCCGTTTTGGCTGCGAGCAACCGGGAGCGGCTCAAGTCGCGTGGCACGGTGATTTACTTGCACGGCCGGCCCGAAGATCTCTACCAGCGCACCCGCCATGACAAAAGCCGCCCTCTTCTGCAAACCAGCAATCGCCTGCAGACACTGAAAGAGTTGTATCAGACCCGGGACCCGTTCTATCGGGAAGTGGCTGACATTGTTGTGGATACCGGAAGACAGAGCGTGCACAACCTGACCGAAAAACTAAGACGCCAACTGCTTGAACTGGGCTATGGTGACGCGATCGGCCCGCAAGAAACCTAGATCCACATCTGTTGCCATTGCCTGTGTGCTGGCAATCGCGTCATTGATCTGGGCAGGAGCTGCCGGGGCGCGGGTTATCCAGGGAACTCCGGAGCGCTATTTCGAATTAGTGCGATCGCTTTCCCCCGGAGACACGCTGCAACTGTCACCGGGCATCTATACTCGCGGCTTGTCGGTCCATGAATTGCAGGGCCGGGCCGACCAGCCTATCACTATCGCGGGGCCGAAAGAAAAGCCGGGGGCGGTGTTTCTTGGCCGGCCAGGGATCAATACGATCAGTCTGGCGAATGCCGCCTATCTCGTCATTCGCAACCTGACACTGGACGGAGGGAATCTGCCGGTTGACGGCATAAAGGCGGAAGGGTACAGCCGCTTCGCCCACCACATCACCTTGGAAAACCTGCGCATTACGGGCCACGGCAACAACCAGCAGATTGTTGGTATCTCCACCAAGTGTCCGGCCTGGGGCTGGGTGATCCGTGGCAATGTCATCGAAAGGGCCGGAACCGGCATGTATCTGGGTAATTCCGACGGCTCGGGACCCTTCTGGGCGGGGCTCATAGAAGCCAACGAGGTGGTGGACAGCCTGGGCTATGATCTGCAGATCAAGCATCAAAAACCGCGTCCCGCGCTGGAAGATGCACCCAAAGGGCCGGCCGTGACCGTCATCCGCGATAATCTGTTTGGCAAGTCCCGCAATGCATCGGTCGGTGCAATGGCGAGACCCAATGTGTTGCTGGGCCACTGGCCGCTCCAGGGACCGGGTACAGACGATCGCTATCTCGTTTACGGCAACCTGTTCGTGGACAAC
>DASQBT010000229.1:0-7986 GCA_035635075.1 Thiobacillaceae bacterium
TGGCGGCGATGCAAGCACATTTGGTACGCTTATCAGCAGTGCGGGTGCTGGTTCATTGACGGCGAGCCTGTATCT
Organism: Thiobacillaceae bacterium; assembly: GCA_035635075.1. GTDB lineage: Bacteria > Pseudomonadota > Gammaproteobacteria > Burkholderiales > Thiobacillaceae > DASQBT01. The sequence continues at coordinate 76 of DASQBT010000229.1, forward strand.
CGCCAGGCGCACTTCTACGCGAGGGCTTCGTCGCAAGGTGTCAATCGCAGCCGTGATCAGCGGAGCGGCGCTAGCCGTTTTTGCCCTCAACAGCCGCCTGGGAATTGCGTACCCAATACTCATCGTGCTGGGTTTTTCCGTTATCACTACGATTGCGGGCGGTAACACAATGATCCAGACCTGGGTTCGCGACGACATGCGCGGCAGGGTGATGGCCACTTACTCCATGGCCTTCCTGGGCACGGCCCCTCTGGGAAGCCTTGCCGCAGGGACCCTCGCACATACCGTCGGGATCAGGCCCACCCTGTTTACCTGCGGTGTTATGGCCATGTTGGTCGGGCTTGTTCATGCTTATCATCTTCGACAGACGGAGAGACTAAAGCGTGCATGAACGGCGTAGCCAACAGCTCGGTCGTTCCGCCTTACCCGATTTGGCGCATCGCCAAGCAAAGTGGCAATTGCTGCAAGGACCGGATAGCCAAACTTGGTCAAGCTGCTATTAATGACTTTATGTCACTCAACTGTTGTCTGCGCGGCGCTACGCGGATTCTTTCCAGGCCCGGCCTGTTCCGTCTGTTCGCGCTTGCGTGCATGTTCTGGATCACCACGGCCTCTGCATTGGTGGACGAGGCTCCTCCGGCGCCAGATATTGAGGTGCTTCGCGCCGATTTTGGATTGTTCAATCCGGCTCCATCGGGGGAATGGGTCTTAACGCCTTCGGCCGTCGTTCCGCTCAAGCAAGGCCAGCATTATGGGTGGTCTATCGTGCTGAGAACGGCGAGGCCATGGGTCAAATGGCGAGAGGAATTTACGTTGCCTGCGCCGCCATCAAACTGGGCGAGCGGCGAATTGCCGGCCGAAGATCAGACCATCTCGTCGGATCGTACGACCTCAATTCTTGAATTGGATGCGGTGCCGGTCAACGGTGTGATCGAGAACATCTGGGAGGTTGCTCCGGGCGACCCCAAGGGTCACTACACTATTCGGGTCACCATTGACGGCGGCAACCAGCAGGTATTTGAATTTGATGTGCAGGAATGACATGGCTGCGTATGAGTCGATCGGTGCGATTCGTGCGCCGCGTTTCATGGAATCCGGATGAGTGCGGCGCTTTCCATTTTCACACGGCATGACCAATCTGCGCGCCATCAAGGCTGACATTACAACGCTTCCCGTGGATGCAATCGTCAACGCGGCAAACAATTCCCTGCTCGGAGGAGGAGGGGTTGATGGAGCGATACACCGGGTGGCCGGTTGGGGCTTGCTGGAAGAGTGCCGGATACTGAATGGGTGCGCGACTGGCGACGCGAAACTCACGCGCGGCTACCTCCTTCCGGCGAGATACGTCATTCATACGGTTGGGCCGGTTTGGCGGGGTGGAAATCAGGGCGAACCAGAGCTGCTTGCGTCATGCTATAGGCGCTCACTGGAACTGGCCTGGGAACATGGCCTCAAGTCAATTGCTTTTCCTTCCATCAGCACCGGAGTCTATGGCTACCCGATCCGGCAGGCGGCAAGCGTGGCGGTCCAGTCGGCCCGGTGCCTCATCCGCAGCGGCATGGACTTCGAGGATGTCATTTTCTGCTGCTACTCGGACCACCATTTGCAGGTTTATCACGAAGTTCTGGCCCAAGATCCAGTTAGAGCGTGTTGAACACTGGGGACGCGCCTGCATTCATCTTGAATTCGTCCCGATCTGCCAGAAGTGCTCCATGAACACGTAGGTGAACGAAGCCGACCAGCCGATCAAGAGCAAGCCGTTGAGCGTTTCGATGCCGCATACGATGCGCAGCGGACCAGTCGGAAAAATATCGCCAAAGCCAAGCGAAGTGTAGGTTTCGGCCGAGAAATAGAGAAAGGTGGGGAGCGTGTCGGCGAAATGCCCGCCGAAGTTTCCCAAGCCGAACTTGTCGCGCAGGAAGTAATAGGCAGCACCGTACAGGATGATCTCACTGGTATGCCCTAGGAATATCCCCAGAATGCCGGCCAGTACGCGTAGGCGCCCCGAGGTCTGCCATCTGGGCAGGACTGTCGACAAACCGCGTAAATACTCGTAGTGCAGCAGGGTCGTGGCGAAGACAAGCGCCGCGCAGATGAAGACAGCAATGCCCATCAGGCCGTTGTGTTCAGCAGCGTCGGCGCCGTCTGGGGGCGCTTATGTGCTGCCAAGTGCCCTCGATTTGCTTGGGATGGTAATGCTCAATACGCCATTCCGGACGCTTTGCTTCAAGCCAGCTGCCTCAACCGGCTCCGGCAACGTCAAGGTTTGGACAAAGCTGCGCGTGCTGAAGGCCTGCGCAGGCTCATTCGCCGCCTTGTACGTCCCCTTGGCGGATTCCTGGGCAGAAATGCGCAACAACTGTCCATTCAGTTGTACATGAATATCCTCCGGTTTGAAGCCGGGGACCCGGACCTGCAACTCATAGCCATTCTTGGTTCGCTGCAGCGCGGACGCCTGCTCGGGCATCGCAAATTCGCCAGGCGGCATCATCACTACGGGCATCCACACCGCGCCCATGGGATCGATGGCATTGATTTCCCGGGCCATGGCGGCCTGCATGCGCAACAAGTCCGCGAAGGGATCGATGTAGACGATGTTCCGCACCGCCAGGTTAGGCATTACGCCAGATGTCTGCGTGCTGGCGCGGGTGCCGGGGTCCGAAGGGCAGTCTTGCGCAAGCGCAGCACCTGCAACGGCAGCGAGCGCGAAGGCGAGCAAGGAAGGTTTAACCAAAGCAGTTCTCATCACTCATCTCCTGGAAAACACAGCGCAGAAACAATCTCGGCGCTGCAACAATGGAGAGCGGAAAGGGACAAAAGTTCCAGTCGTCGACAGCGCCTGTCTTCGCTATTGGCCGATTGCCTTGGTGATCAGTGGCAGGAGCGTTTCCGGCAACCTGATCTTGCCGGACACGGCGAAGGCGCGCGCGTCCTTCGACATCTTGCTCCATGTCTTGCGGATGATGTCCAGCCACTTGGCTTCGTCATAATCCGGCTTGCTTGCGGCAAAATCCAGCATGTAATGCTCGATGAACACGAGGTTGGCAATATCCTCCAGCAACTGTGTCTCCGCATTGGTTTTGATGCCGCGCTTGCCAACGGCCTTCTGCACGCGTTCAATCATGCTCTGGTCATAGCCGGCCTCACGCATGAATTCTCCCGCGGTTTCTGCGTGAAACTTGTAGAGCCCGCTGCGCCAGGCAAGGTAGCCTTCTTTCGTCGGTGGATAGGTGCTGCGCGGCACGGTCCAGCGCCTGATATGCTGGGCGCGCACCGCCAACTGGGCGGCTTCGGAAGCGGCCGGCGCAAAGCGGCCGATCATTTCCGACATGCGGATCGCGTAAAGCAACTCCTTTGGCTGGCCTTGATCCTGATTGGGATCCTGGGCATTGGCGGCGTCGAACAGCGCCATGGCCTTGTTGAAACGTTCCTGATTCTCGATCATCACTTTTGACCCTGTTTATGAGGTAGTCGCCAGATTGCCATTATGCAATGCGCGGACAGCCGTTCCGATCGATCATGCTCTTGCCGGGTTGTTACAATGCCAGGGAGATGAGCGTAAACTAGGCGGCGCTGCACACCCGTTCCATGACCTCCATGTACCTGAGCTATTTTGGCCTCGCCGAAGCGCCATTCTCCATCGCGCCGGCGCCGCGCTATCTCTATATGAGCCAGCGCCACCAGGAGGCGCTGGCTCATTTGCTTTTTGGGGTGAATGGCGAAGGAGGATTCGTACTGCTTACGGGGGAAGTGGGCACAGGCAAGACCACGGTATCCCGGTGCCTGCTCGAGCAAGTACCCGCCTCCTGCGACGTCGCCTACATCTTCAACCCCAAGCTGACGGTGGAGGAGCTGCTCTCGACGATTTGCGTCGAATTCGGCATCGCCTGTCCACCCGGCAACACCAGCATCAAAGTGTTCGTCGATTGCATCAATGCGAATCTGCTCGACGCCCACGCCAAGGGCCGGCATTCCGTACTGATTATTGACGAGGCGCAAAACCTCTCTGCCGACGTGCTGGAACAGATGCGCCTGCTGACCAATCTGGAAACCAACGAACGCAAGTTGCTGCAGATCATACTGATCGGTCAACCCGAACTGGCAACGATGCTGGAGCGCCCGGAGCTGCGTCAGCTTGCGCAACGCATCGTCGCGCGCTACCACCTGGGCGCGCTGACCAAAGCGGAGGTCGCAGCTTATGTCCAGCATCGCCTCGAGGTGGCGGGTACGCAGCGGCAGTTGTTCCCGCCTGCGATCATGGGCCGCTTGCACCGGCTGGGCGGCGGCATTCCGCGCGTCACCAATGTACTGTGCGACCGCGCGCTGCTGGGCGCCTACGCGCAAGGCAAGGAGCGCGTCGATCGTGCGACGCTCGAACAGGCCGCGCGCGAGGTGTCCCATCCCTCCTTGACGCAGCGCCGCAGCATGTGGCGATCTTTCGCGGCGGGAACAGCATTGTTGGCCGGCGGCGCGTTGGCGTTTGCGGCGTTTCAGCGCTATCAGCCGGACACCAAGGGAGCGGCGATGCCGCAGACAGTCGCAAGCCCTGCCTTGCCCACGACGAAAGTGGCGGGACTTCGCAATGACGCCAAGGCGCCAACGCCCGTGTCGGATAGCTTAGCCTGGCCGGCTGGCGAACCGCGCGCGCGCAGCAAGGCGCTGGCTTACGCAGCACTGTTACGTGCATGGGGTGCAGATTACCAGGGGGCAGACGCTTGCCTGCAGGCCGAAAGCCTGGGCCTGCGCTGTCGATCCGGCCGTGGGGGTCTGGCTGAACTTCGCGAAGCGAACCGGCCCGCGATATTGCAGATGCGTGATAATCAAGATCAGGAATTTTTTGCGACACTGACTGCACTTGGACCCAAGACTGCGACTTTCGCGATTGGCGCAACCACCACGACGGTTGCGCTTGGCGCCCTGGCGTCTCAGTGGTCGGGATATTACAGTTTGTTGTGGCGCGTTCCGCCGGCCGTACAAAGGATTGTTCAACAGGGTGATCGCGGACCGGCTGTGGAATGGTTGAGCACACAACTTGCACAGGTTCAGGGCCGGACGGCGAAAACAGGCAAGGATCAAGTTTTTGATGATGACCTGACGCGCCAGGTCAGGCAGTTTCAGTTTGTCCAGGGATTGACACCCGACGGCAGAGTTGGGCCACTAACCTTGATGCGCCTGGCCAGCGCCGCGGATCAGGCCGCGCCGACACTGGTCCGTGAGCGACGGGAACAATAGCCATGTCGTATATCCTAGATGCGCTCAAGAAATCTGATCAGCAGCGTCAACGCGGTGCAGCGCCGACTCTTTTTGCTGCGCAGGTCACGGTGGCGGCGACCAAACGGCCCAGGCTTGTTCTTGACAGTGTTTTTGTGGCACTCCTGCTCTGTGCCGGCATTGCGGTCGGCTGGCTGCGGCCTTGGCAGTCCGATCAAGCTGTTTCCGCGCATGAGCCGGCCGTTGCGCCTCTGGCCACGCCGATTTCCCACCCTGCTGCCCAAGCGCTGCGCGCAGCAGTGCGTGAAGCTGCAGAGAAGCCAGTGCAAGTCCAGGTGACACAGAATTCGCTATCGGACACACAGCTCGCCCCTCCGCCCGTGGCACCACTGATGAAAAAGGCCACGCCTCCCGTTGCCGGCGATGAACCACATCCCGCCTTTACCCAAGCGGCAACGGTCGAGCCGCCGGAAACAACAATGGCGTCGCCGGACAAGAAAGTTCCTGATGCCCCTGCCGATGCCGGCCACGGGAAAAAAGTCCTGGCGTTGAGCGAACTGCCCGCTTCTATCCAACAGGAAATTCCAGCCATATCGATCTCGTTTCATGTCTATTCGCGCAATCCCAAGGATCGTCGCGTCATGATCAACGGAACGATGGCGGAGCAAGGGGAGACATTGGCACCTGGCCTGAGCCTGGATGAAATTACGCCTGATGGCGTGATACTCGGTTACAAGGAATATCGTTTTCGCCGCGGAGTGCGTTAAGGGCAGTGCATCTACCGGTAGCTGATCTGAGGTGCGCTTTCACGTTCGTGCTCCTGATAAGCAATAGCCCGCGGAGCATGACTGGTCAGAATTCGATAGACGGCCCCTTCCAGGTAGCGTCGCGCGGTTGAGCGCGGGCTATCGCCTCGCTGGCCGCGCACCACCCCTCGCAGGCGTTGCGCCCGGGGCGATGTCGCCACATATTCAACAGCCCCTTGCACCTGGCGTAGAAACGGAAGAATCGCAGGACGGTCCTTCGTTGCGATGGGCTTAACGGGTGGACGCTGCAGATCAGCTTGTCGTCGGCCATGCCGCGGTCTGTCAGGGTCACGGCCCCCCACGCCTTGGCCCGTATTCGCGTGCCGGGACGCAGACGTGGGCCGACCACCAGGGCATCCAGCAGGTCGCCGTCCATTCCGAGGTAGGCCGGTACCGAACCGTAGTTGTAGGGGCACGGCAGGGGCGAGATAAAATCAATGCGGCCCGTGGAGCCACGCTTGAGAAAGCTTCCGCGCGGCACTTCGATCACCACGTCAAGCTCGGGTGGCTCGACGATGGCCTCACAGGCGGGGGGCGGACTCCAGTTTGGATGGTTCACTGCGCAAGCTTACCCGAGTCCGATAGCATCGACGAATAAGCGGAGCGACGCGGTTGCGCTATTCTCAGGCTGATCCTGCGAATTCAAGCTCACCCTCGCGGGCCAACCAAAGGATATGCAGGCTAGCCATCGGGAGGACTTTTCATCCGCCAGGGCACCCGTGCCTCTTTCGACGTGAGCCGGCGACCCTTGCGTGCAACCTGCACCCAAAGGGCACCGTACCAGAGCGCGCCGATGCCGACGAATGCCAACAGCCAGCGCCGAGGGAGCACCGCAAGCACAAGCGCGGTAAGGCCGGCACCCAGCCAGATCAGGGCAAGTGAGGCTGCTACAACGCGGGTGGTTCGCCTTGAATGGTGTCGAGAATTCACTTCGTGCGAGACGGGATCGTTAGGGCTTGCGTTGTTTGAGAGCATCAAGACGAGGCATAGTGGCCTCGCCGAGCCGGCCGTCATATGGGATTCCGGCTGCGACTGATTTAGTTGACATCTGGGATCAGACCAATTGATTCTCATACCTTGCAGGCAACACGACATGCCTTTATGCACCTGACAACTTCGGCTTTGTTGTCAGTTACGTATGATTCGGAGTACTCGCTATTCCAGAGCACGGCGGTTTGATCAAACACGCCAAGAAGTTCTTGATATTGTTGTTCACTATCCTTTCCGAACCCTCCATCGTGATCGAGGATGGTCCCGAAAATACGGTTGCAGTCTTCGGCATAGGCGCGAGGGTGCAGCATATGAAGATGCCACACTTCGTCGATGTCTCGTGCTGGCGAACGCTCCACATCGGGGTATTTCGCAGCGAGTTTGAGAAACTTACGGTATCGAAGTTCGGCAGTACGAATAGTTTGCTCATCGGCCCCGGACAACATGCTTCCACTTCTACGTGCCGCTGCGACGATGTCTATGGAAATGGATGGTATCTTCATCAAGTTTCTCCTTGCCCCAGTTGGTTGTGAGGTAGTTTCGTGCCATGGGGAGCGACACGGCCTAATGAACAGCGTTTATCCGCCATCTTAAGGAGCATGGGGAAGAGGAAAGCATATCTTAGCCAATGATAAAAACCGCGGGCCGCTTGTCGAGATCGGGCGGCGGCTGTCTCTTCCATGCGCTGACATCCATGGTTTTCAGCATCTGCCCAGGACGGGTCAGGTCGATGGCGAGGGTGAGACGCGTTCCGGGCGCGAGGGATTCCAGCAAGGCCTTGAACAGCGCAGCGCCACGATAGGGCGTTTCCATGAAAAGCTGGGTCTGGCCTTTCTGCGCGAGTTGCTCCAGGTGCATGATGGCTTTTTTGCGTTCCGAGTTGGCGACCGGCAGGTAGCCGTTG
>DASQBT010000230.1:0-2900 GCA_035635075.1 Thiobacillaceae bacterium
GGCATTACCAGCGAGCTGTATGGAGGCGGCCCTGAATTGCGCTTCATGCAGGAGCTGATGCTGGGCATCGGCGGGTGGCGGCTGCTCGCCGCGCTTGGCATCAAGCCGGACGTCTGCCACCTGAATGAAGGACATGCGGCCTTTGTGGTGCTGGAACGCGCGCGCACCTTCATGGAGGAAAACGGGCGGAGCTTCGAGGCGGCGCTAAGCGTGACTCGGGCGGGGAACCTGTTCACCACGCATACCGCGGTGGCGGCCGGCTTTGACCGTTTTGCTCCCGCGCTCATTGGGCAGTACCTTGGCGGCTACGTCGAGCGACGGCTCGGCATCACGGTACACGATCTGCTCGCCTTGGGCAGGCAGAATCCGGACGATCCCGCGGAACCTTTCAACATGGCTTATCTGGCAATCCGTGGAAGCGGGGCGATCAATGGCGTGAGCCGCCTGCATGGGAAAGTCAGCCGCAGTCTCTTTCGATCGCTCTTTCCCGACTGGCCGGAGGACGAAGTGCCGGTAGCCCACGTGACCAACGGCGTGCATATGGCTACTTGGGATTCCGCGCCAGCGGATGACCTGTGGACCGAAGCCTGTGGAAAGGACCGCTGGCTGGGGCCAAGCGAAGCGCTGGAGCGCGATGTCCGTCGCATTTCCAACGCCAGGCTCTGGAAGTTTCGCATCGCTGCCAGCAAGTCCCTGGTTGAATATGCGCGCGTGCGATTGGCCCGGCAACTGGCCACCTCCGGCGCATCTCCCGAGGCGGTGGCCGAGGCAAAGCATCTGTTTGACCCCAACGCCTTGACGCTGGGTTTTGCCCGCCGCTTTGCGACTTACAAGAGGCCGAACCTGCTGCTGCACGACCCGGAACGCCTGCTGCGCCTGCTTGCCAATCCGCAGCGTCCGGTCCAACTCATTATGGCAGGCAAGGCCCATCCCGCGGACCTCGAAGGCCAGGCCATGATTCAGCAATGGATAAATTTCATCCGCAGGCCGGAGGCACGCGCCCACGTGATTTTTTTGGCAGATTACGACATGCATCTGACCGAGAAGCTGGTTCAGGGCGTGGACGTCTGGCTCAACACTCCGCGACGGCCGTGGGAAGCGTGCGGAACGAGCGGCATGAAGGTGCTCGTCAACGGCGGCATCAATGTGTCCGAGCTGGATGGTTGGTGGGCCGAGGCCTATACGCCGGAGGTGGGGTGGGCGCTGGGAGACGGTCAGGAACATAACAGTGATCCCGCCTGGGACGCCATTGAAGCAGAGGCCCTGTATGACCTGCTCGAACGTGAGGTGATCCCCGAGTTCTATGCGCGCGATCAACAAGGTATTCCCGTCGCGTGGGTGAGCCGAATGCGGGAGAGCATGGCGCGCTTGACACCGCTCTTTTCCACCAACCGAGCGGTAGTTGAATACACGGAGCAACATTATCTGCCCGCGGCTGCGGCCTATGCTGCGCGGGCGGCCAGCGGCGGCGAATTCGGCGTGCATATGGTGAACTGGCGGCACGCCCTGGGACAACACTGGGCTGCGCTGCGCTTCGGGGAACTGAAGGTGGAAACGGATGGCCAGCAACACGTGTTTGAAGTTCAGGTGTATCTCGATGAACTTGACCCCAATGACGTGCGCGTAGAGTTGTATGCCGATGGCGTTAGCGGAACCGCAATGGGGCCAATAGAGATGAAGCGCGTGCAACAACTGGTTGGTTCGGCAAACGGCTACGCCTATCGCGCAGAGGTGCCTGCAGGCCGCCCGGCGACCGACTATACAGCGCGCATCATACCCCGCCACCGTGAGGCGGCGGTTCCACTGGAAGCGGCTCATATCCTGTGGCGGCGCTGATTCTCCATGGGCATGATTACGCATGAACGCTCGCTCGACGATTATGGGCAGACGATGCCCAGCCATGCCAGTTAACGCTGATTGAGGAGGTGTTATGTTGAAAGGTATATTTTTGGGGGTTGCGCTAACGCTTGTCGTTGTGCTGATCGGTGCTTTCTTGCTGGTGCAAAGCGGACTTATTCCCGCCAATGCCGATGCGACGCCCGGTGGGCTGGAAACCTGGATCGCCCATGCATCCCTGGATGCAACGCTGCGCCGCGAAGCCCCAAAGGGACAAAACCCGATTGAATTGACCGAGCAGAACCTCAATGAGGGGGTCCATCTGTTTGCGCGGAACTGCGCAGTTTGCCATGGTTCCGCAAAGGGAGACGCCTCGCCATCGCCGATAGCAAAAGGGCTTTATCCAAAGCCGCCGCAACTGGCTACTGAGGGAGTTGAGGATGACCCGGAGGCTGACTCGTTCTGGAGGATCAAGCACGGTATTCGTCTGACCGGCATGCCTTCGTTCGGGTACACCCTCAACGACCGGCAGATCTGGACGCTTGCACTTTTTCTGAAGCACATGGACAAGTTGCCGCCCTCGGTTCTGCATGCTTGGCAGCAAGTCCAGAATTGGCCCGAGGCATCTTTGAACCAGGCGGGCCAGAAATAACACTATTCAAGCCTGATGCGGTTTGGGCCGGACATCGACCCGGCGCCAGCTCGGCAGGTTGCCTTGCGGAAGTTTCGGGGCTATGGTGATTCTCAGGTTCTGAAATTGCGCTCGTATAGCTCGTCAAGCCCGCTGTAAGAGTTCGACAAGTGAGGATGAAGACTCACGACACCTTCACGGACCAAGACGGGCAGGAACTTGGCGGCTTGCGTTGCTATTGTCGGCCCATCGTTACTGCGATGGAAGGCGGACAAGCCGATTTCAGGCAGCAGATTGTCGCAAGGAGCTGGAATCAAAAGGTCAATCGAGAAGTCTTTTTTTCATTTGGAGAGCCAACCATGAGACACTTTAACAAGTATTTTTCCGCGGTTTTTCTGGCCGTAACACTGGCGTCCACCGTGGGCTGTTCGTC
>DASQBT010000231.1:0-9827 GCA_035635075.1 Thiobacillaceae bacterium
ACGCCACTGATTTCGCCGCCGCCGCATCACGACATTTACTCCATCGAGGATCTGGCCCAGCTCATCTTCGATCTAAAGCAGGTCAATCCGAATGCGCTGGTGTCGGTCAAGCTGGTGGCCGAACCGGGCGTGGGTACCGTGGCCGCGGGCGTGGCCAAGGCTTATGCCGACCTCATCACCATTTCCGGCTATGACGGCGGCACCGGCGCCAGCCCGCTGACCTCGGTGAAATACGCCGGCACGCCCTGGGAGCTGGGCCTGTCCGAAGCCCAGCAGGTGCTGCGCGCCAACGGCCTGCGCGGACGGGTTCGGGTGCAGACCGACGGCGGACTCAAGACCGGGCTGGATGTGATCAAGGCCGCAATCCTCGGTGCCGAATCCTTCGGTTTTGGCACCGGCCCCATGGTGGCGCTGGGCTGCAAATACCTGCGCATCTGCCATCTGAACAACTGCGCCACCGGCGTGGCGACGCAGAACGACACGCTGCGCCGCAAATACTTCATCGGCCTGCCCGACATGGTGGTGAATTTCTTCACCTTCATGGCCCAGGAAACACGCGAACTCATGGCCGAACTGGGAGTGAAGAAACTGACCGACCTGATCGGCCGCACTGACCTGCTCGACCTGATGGATGGCGAATCGCCCAAGCAGAAAAAGTTGAAGCTGGATGTGCTGCTGACCCAGGGTGGCATTCCCGCCAGCGAGCCGCGTTCTTGCGTGCAGGAGCGCAATCCCAGCTTCGACAAGGGCGAACTGGCGGAAAAGATGGTAAAGGACGCGCTGCCCGCGATCAAAGCCACGAAGAAGGCGCGGTTCGACTATGCGGTGCGCAACACCAACCGGTCGATCGGCGCGCGGCTGTCCGGCGAGATCGCCAAGGCGCACGGCGATATTGGGCTGCCGGATGACACCATACACCTGATGCTGAGCGGCTCAGCGGGCCAGAGCTTTGGCGTCTGGAACGCCAAGGGCCTGACAATGGAGCTGGAAGGCGATGCCAACGACTATGTGGGCAAGGGCATGGCCGGTGGACGGCTGGTGATCTACCCGCCCCGGGTTTCAAGCTATGAGGCCCATCGCAACATCATCATCGGCAACACCTGCTTATACGGCGCCACCGGCGGGGAAATCTATGCGTCGGGCATGGCCGGCGAACGCTTCGGGGTGCGCAACTCCGGCACCCTGGCGGTAGTGGAAGGGGTAGGGGACCATTGCTGCGAATACATGACCGGGGGCTGCATCATTGTACTGGGCGATACCGGAATCAATTTCGGTGCCGGCATGTCCGGCGGCATGAGCTTTGTCTACGATGAATCCGGAGACTTCGCCAACAAATACAACAAGGAACTCATCGACATCGCGCGCATGACGACCGATGGCATGGAGCCCTATCGGGTGTTCCTGAAAGCGCAGATCCAGCGCCATCTGGGTTTCACCGGCTCGGCACGGGCCACAGCCCTGCTCACCGATTACAGCGCCGCGCTGGAAAAGTTCTGGCTGATCAAACCCAAGCGGGTCAGCATCGAGGCCCTGGTGGATGACCTTCCCGGCAGCAAGCGGGAAGCGGTGCCAGCCTGAGCTCCACTCTTCATACTGACAAGAATCATGGGTGATGTCTTTCAATTCCTCAAACTGCCGCGCCGCGAGGGTGACAAGACCCCGGCAGTGATCCGCATCCACGAATTCAAGGAAATTTACGCCAAGATGGAAGCGGGCCACGCGGCCGAGCAGGCGGGACGTTGCCTGGAATGCGGCAATCCCTACTGCGAGTGGAAGTGTCCGGTGCACAACTACATCCCCAACTGGCTCAAGCTGATTAACGAAGGGCGCCTGTTCGAGGCCGCGGAACTGTCGCATCAGACCAATTCGCTGCCGGAAGTCTGCGGCCGTGTCTGCCCGCAGGACCGCCTTTGCGAAGGTGCCTGCACCCTGAATGACGGGTTTGGCGCAGTAACCATCGGCCAGATTGAAAAATACATTTCCGAGGAAGCCTTCAAGGCCGGCTGGCGACCCGACATGAGCCAGGTCAGCCCGACCGGGAAGAAGGTCGCAGTGATCGGCGCCGGGCCGGCTGGCCTGGGCTGCGCCGACATTCTGGCGCGCAATGGCGTCACCCCGGTGGTGTTCGATCGCTACGAGGAAATCGGCGGCCTGCTCACCTTCGGCATACCCGAATTCAAAATGGAAAAATGGGTCATGACCCGTCGTCGCGAAGTGCTGCAGGGCATGGGGGTGGAATTCCGCCTGGGCGTCGAGATTGGCAACGACATTACCATACAGCAGCTACTGGCCGACTACGACGCGGTGTTTCTCGGCATGGGAACCTACACCTACATGAAGGGCGGTTTCCCAGGCGAGAACTTGCCGGGGGTGCTGGAGGCCCTGCCCTTCCTGATTTCCAATGTGCGCCATTGCCTCAAGCTACTCAAGCCCGACGAACAATTCCATAACATGAAAGGCCAGCGCGTGGTGGTGCTGGGCGGCGGCGATACCGCCATGGACTGCAACCGCACCAGCATCCGTCAGGGCGCAACGTCTGTCACCTGCGCCTACCGGCGCGATGAAAAGAACATGCCGGGCTCAAAGCGCGAAGTGACCAACGCCAAGGAAGAGGGCGTTGCTTTCCTGTGGAATCGCCAGCCGGTGGAAATCATCGGCTACGACAAGGTGGAAGGCGTGAAGCTGGTCACTACCGAGCTTGGGGCGCCTGACGCACGCGGCCGCCGCACGCCGGTAGTAATAGAGGGCTCGGAGGAAATCATTCCAGCCGACCGGGTCATCATCGCCTTCGGCTTCCGACCCAATCCGCAGCCCTGGTTTGCCGAGCAAGGCATCACCACCGACCAAGCCGGGCGTGTAATCGCCAAGGGACAAGTGCACCCCTTTCAAACAGGCAACCCGAAGATCTTCGCCGGCGGGGACATTGTGCGCGGCTCGGACCTCGTCGTGACTGCGGTGTGGGAAGGCCGCGAGGCTGCGAAGGGCATCCTGGACTACCTCGGTCTCTGAGCAGAACCGCAGTGAGCTTGGCATATTTGCTCAGCCTGACTGGCGACCAGTGGGGAAAATCCTTGCCGCGCCGTGCAAGACCGCAAATCACAAGCCGATGCCCGCGCCCCGCGCTCAAGACGGGCATCAGGCTGCCGCAAGCAAGTCTTCTGATGGCGCCTGCCCGCTAAGGCTAATTCGGCAAAGGCGAACTTGTTTGGCCTTCACCGAAGGCCAGCCGCTGCCGATTGCCCGGTCAGGGTGGGCCGGTCTTCAGCGAAGCAAGTGACAGCAGCGTTACCCCGCGTTCCTAATCTCTGTTCTCGTCATAGGAACGGTATCCGCGCCAATAGCCACGCGTATCCTGGTCGTGCCTTTCAAACCGGATGTGCCGATTAGCCCGATCCAGCTGCCGATCCAGGCGGTTATATTCGAACCGACTCATTTGCCCATCCGCCAAATATTGACGCTCCTGCTGGCGGATCGCGCGGTTTTCTTGCATCAGCCTGTCGAATTCGTCTCTGGTCAGCTGCCCGCTTCGAAAACCTTGCAGAATGCGGTGACGCTGGTTGTCCAGGCGCTGTTCGATTCGGTCGCTCTGATCCTGCCACCCATACATGCCTCCGCCTTGCGAGTAGTAGCCCTCGTTCGCCACCGCGCTGCCCAGGCCGCCGAAGCTGCCTAATCCGATCAGCAGGGCTCCAGCAAGAAATTTCTGATTAATTTTCATGGTTCACACTCCTTTGTCAGTTACCAAGCTATTCGCCCTCCACGGATCGACGGTGCACGTCCAAACTGGACGCGCGACGGGCCCGTCGTGGCGTATCCACCGGTTTTGTAACGTCTGGACGCTCTTTTTCAGCGCCCCAACCGGCCATCATTGATCTGCTCGCAAGCACCGGAGCAGCCTCGTTGCGGACACTGGCTCCTAATTGCACCGTTGATCAAAAGCAACAGCAATGCGAACGCAGTCAAGTGAACGCCAGCGATGGCCGTGCCAGCTGGAATTTCCTGGAATGAATACCGTCAATTGGGCGAATTTTTTCAACCGGGAGTTCAAACCGTCGCAGGATCGAGCACTGCAATTTGTCGCCGACCCGCGACGCATCCCGAAGCCGTACTGAAGAAAGCTGTTTTGCATTGGAAATTTTGTCTGCTGTGGACGACCGCCGGTTATTTGGCGCGGATAGAGCGGGCAGGGCCGATTTGATATGTGTCGGCAGACCTGGTCGAGGCTAACGGCTTCCAAGGCCAGTCTTTAAGCGCGGTTCAGACAGAGTCGCGCGACAAGTCCGCGTATGCGTTCCTTGCGCTCGTAACGGCGATGTTACAAGCGTTTACAACTCGATACGCATCCGACACGCCTGCGTTGCACTCCCTGCTTAAAGTTCAATTGCCGACCGAATAGACGGCGGCCAATCACAGAAAAAGGAGTGTAAAGATGAAATTCAACAGCAAGGTTCTAGCTAGCGCTTTACTGGCAGCAATGGGTCTTATCGGCATCCAGACTCAGGCCATGGCAAATGATGAGCATAATTTTCCCCGTTGGGGCTATGAGGGATATCAGCAGAACAGCCGCGCCATGCAGGAAAGCAACCGGTTGGCCGGTCAAATCGACGCGCGGCAGACCCGGCAGCATGATCGCATCCTGGAAGGCCTGCGCAGCGGCGAGCTGACGCAAAATGAAGTCTTCAACCTGATGCAAGAGCAGCGCGGCATCCGGCAGCAGGAACGCCTGTTTCTGGCTGATGGTTTTCTTGGTCCGCGCGAATTTGAGAGGCTGAATCAGGCCTTGAACCGGGCCGATGAGCATATCCGCTTCGAAAAGCACGACCAGGAAAGCCGTAGCGGCTACCCCGAGCCACATCCCTACGGCCGACCGGTGCCATGGTCTCGCTGAGTGCCTAAGGGGCCGCCGGTAGCGGCCCCTTCAACTGACATGGCCGCCATGGCGGGGCATTGGCGCGCAGCGAAGTGGCCTCCTATGTTATCTGGGCTAGAAGTAGAATATGACATTCAGCGCCGTCGTCTGCCGCAGCGGCGATCGGGCTGGTGCAAGAATGTTCCGCTCCTTGTCGGGCCTGCGTGCCCGTCGGCCACAATTCTGAATCCAGGTTCGGATTGATCGCGTTCGGCCCGCTTGATAGGCCGGTCAGCGTAAAGATCGAAATAAGGGCTTCATCAGGCATCTGGCAATCAGCCTCTTCCCGCTCCTGGAGCCAAGCTTGAAAGATATTCGACCAACGCTTTGACGTCATCTTTGGCAAGGGTCCTTCCTGCTTTGCGCATGGTGCAGAATCCATAGAGGTTCTCGCCTTCGACATATTTTTGCAGTGCAGAGGCTAGGTACACATAGCTCTGTCCGGCCAGACGAGGTATCGCGCGCACGTTTCTCATCTGCGGACTCTCGTACGCATATCCCATACCATCGTACCCATGGCAGTTTGCACAGGCGATCCCGTAGACGCGGTCCTTCTCAAAAATATTCTTCCCTCTGGCCCACAGGACTGGGTCCGGAACTGAGATAGAGGGACTCTCGTCAGGTTTCTGCTCAGCGAAGTAGCGTGCGAGCTTTTTCATTTCTCCCTCGGTGTGCAGGCTCGCAATCCGTTGCATGGTTTCACTGTCCCGGCGACCTTGCTTGAAATTCTCAACCGCTTGAACCAAGTACACGTCATATTGACCCGCAATCTTTGGAAACTCAGGGCCCTTGCTGGTCCCATTAACGTAATGACACGACTCACAGAACTGAATCTCTGCGGCAGTCAGACTGCTGACCGATTCGGAAGGCGTCCGAGATTCAGTCGAACAAGCTGAAAGCATCAATACGCCGAAGATAAGGCTCAGCAATGGAATTATCCGCATGTCATGGCTCACTTGGCTCTAGGTTCTAAGGGTGATCATGTCTTATTTATACATTACGAATTGCAGAGATTCGCTGGCCAGAAGGCACATGCGAATCGAGGACGAATATCGCAGACTGAAGCGCAAATAGGGTGACGCCCATGTCCCCGGCTTCTTGCTACTTAGCCCCAGCCGCTTGGGCAGCGCGTCCTCGCCTTGGGATAGGCCGAGATTCTGCTGGCGTGGCTTTACGCCAATTCGAACAGATTCCCACCCTTCACCTCAAGGCCCCGAAAGCGGCATCTGAGTACAATCCGTCCCGCCGCGGCTCGGGATTGGGTAAACTGCGGGTTTTGATTTTGCGCCTATTGGCACCCCTCATGTCCGCACCCAAGAACGATACATTTCTGCGCGCTCTGCTCAAGCAGCCGGTCGACTATACGCCCGTGTGGCTAATGCGTCAGGCTGGCCGTTATATGCCCGAATACAACGCCACGCGTGCGCGCGCCGGCAATTTTCTGAATCTCTGCAAGAATCCGGAGTTCGCCACGGAAGTAACGCTGCAACCCCTCGCGCGCTACGACCTGGATGCCGCCATCTTGTTTTCCGACATTCTTACGGTGCCTGATGCCATGGGGCTGGGCCTCTATTTTTCCCAGGGAGAGGGGCCGAAATTCGAGCGCCCTTTGCGCGAGGAATGGGCAATCCGGGACTTAAGCGCGCCGGATCCTCAAGAACACCTTGGCTATGTCATGGACGCGGTCGCCAGCATACGTCGGGCACTGGATGGCTCGGTGCCCCTGATCGGTTTTTCCGGCAGTCCGTTCACCCTCGCCTGTTACATGGTGGAAGGCGGCAGCTCGGACGATTTTCGTGTCATCAAGACCATGCTGTATCAACGCCCGGATTTACTGCACCGAATACTTGAAGTTACGACAAAGGCGGTGATTGGCTATCTGAATGCCCAGATCGAGGCGGGTGCGCAGGCTGTGATGATCTTCGACACCTGGGGCGGAACCCTTACTCCGTGGACCTATCGGGAGTTTTCCCTGCGCTACATGGAGGAGATCGTAGCCGGACTCATCAAGGAGAGAGAAGGCCGCAAGGTACCGAATATCGTCTTTACCAAAGGAGGCGGGCTATGGCTGGAAGATATGGCCGCCATTGGCTGCGACGCCCTCGGGTTGGACTGGACCATCGACATCGGCGACGCACGTCGCCGAGTCGGGGAGAAGGTGGCTTTGCAAGGTAACCTTGATCCATCTGCCTTGTTCGGATCTTTGGACAGCATACGCAAGTGCGCCAATCTCGTGCTTGACGGCTACGGCCACGGAACGGGTCATGTATTCAACCTGGGTCACGGAATTTCTCAATTTACCGATCCTGACAATGTTCAAGTGCTGGTGGACAGCGTGCATTCGGAAAGCCGGAAATACCACATTTGAAACAGAATTAGAAAGCACTTATGCACAGTTGTGGGGACCGCGAAAAGAAAATTTTGCGAGGCCCGCCAGAGCGTTTTACTCTTAGTATAACCATATGATAAATAATGAGATTACTTTTCGTCTAATTTTTCATCAAATTGCAAAACAGCCCGCAAACGCGGGTTACTTGCTGAAATTGAGCGCAATCATTCACAAAATTATCCACAGAATTCGTGGACAATCAAAAAAACCTTTTTGATCTAGCGCGTTAGCGAGCCTTCCTGCATAAAGCGATAGATTCAAGCGCTAAGTTCATGGCGATTTCACCCGGATCTCCCCCTCCAGCGATAGCCCGGGTTGCATTGAATATTCCCGTTCCTGTGCTGTTTGATTACCGGCTGACTGTCGGCGTCACAGACGACGATCTGGGCCGACGCGTCATCGCGCCCTTTGGCCGCAAGAAGATGGTTGGAGTAATCATGGAGCTCGCTCAACACAGCGACATTGCCGCTCCCCGACTGAAACCCTTGCTCGAAGTTGACCGGCACAATTTGGGTCTGCCGCAAGATATTCTTCAGCTTTGTCGCTTTTGCGCCTCCTACTATCATCATCCAATCGGCCCTATAGCCCAGCTGGCCCTGCCCACCGCCCTGCGCCGGTTGGAAGCTTGCGCGCCGTCGAGCCGGACCCACTATAGGCTCAGCCAGCAAGGTAAGCGCACACTTCCGCAGGCCCTGCCGGCGCGAGCTCGTTTGCAAAGAGCGCTTTTCGACCGGCTGAATGAAGGGGCCTGGACGAGCAAAGGGGCGTTGCAGGAACTTGCGCCCAATCTCAACCCCATCCTGAAGTGCTGGGAACAACTCGGCTGGCTGGAAAAGGACAAGCGCTTGCTGTCAGCGCCACCGACTGCCGGCCCCGCAGCCAAGCCGCAACTCAATGCGCAGCAGGACGCCGCAGCTGTTGCATTGGCGCGGCCGGGTTTCCACGCCAACCTGTTGTTCGGCATAACCGGGAGCGGCAAGACAGAGGTTTATTTGCGCCTGATTGAAACCATCCTTGGGCGCGGACAGCAGGTGCTGGTGCTCACCCCGGAAATCAATCTTACCCCGCAGCTCACCGCCCGCTTTGCTGGCCGCTTTCCCGGCGTTCCGATTGCGGGCCTGCACAGCGGATTGGCCGACGGCGACCGCCTGGCGCACTGGCTGGCGGCCGGGCGGGGCGAGGCGCGCATCGTGTTGGGAACCCGGCTGGCGATATTCACGCCGCTGCCGGACCTGGGGCTGATCATCGTGGACGAAGAGCATGATGCCTCCTTCGGCCAGCAAGAAGGACTGCGCTATTCAGCCCGCGACCTGGCGGTGTATCGAGCGCAATTGCGCAAGGTGCCGGTGGTGCTGGGCTCGGCGACCCCGTCGCTTGAAACCTGGCACAACGTGACTCTACAGCGCTACGGGCTCTATCCCTTGAGTGAACGCGCCGTGCCAGGCGCGAGCCTGCCGGCAATCGAACTTATCGATACCCGCGTGCAGAAACCCGTCGACGGGCTGGCGCCCCAAGCGCGCCGAGCCTTGCAGGAAACCCTGAGTAGCGGGGGGCAGGCGCTGGTATTCATCAACCGGCGGGGTTATGCGCCGGCTTTGGTGTGTCCCGCCTGCCGTTGGGCCGCGCCCTGTCCACGTTGCTCTGCGCGGCTGGTGCTGCACCTTCGGGCCGGCCGCCTCAAATGCCATCATTGCGGCCACCAAGAGGCGGTACCCACTGCCTGCCCCTCATGCGGCAATGCGGAACTGAAGCCTTCGGGCCATGGCACCCAGCGGTTGGAGGCCGCCCTGACTGAAGCCTTTCCTCAAGCGCGGAGCCTGCGGGTGGACCGGGATGCAACGCGGCGCAAGGGGAGTTGGGAGGCCATGCAGCAACGCATACACGCAGGGGACGCCAATCTCCTGATAGGTACCCAACTGCTCGCCAAGGGCCATGATTTTCCCGGACTGAATCTGGTCACGGTGATTAATGCTGATGCGGCCTTATTCGCCCAGGATTTTCGCGCCGGCGAGCGGCTGTTTGCCCAGCTTCTCCAAGTCAGCGGCCGTGCCGGACGAACCGGAGACAGCGGCCGGGTCCTGATCCAGACTGATTTCCCTGAGCACCCCTTGTATCAACATCTGTTGCGACATGATTTTGAAGGCTATGCCGAAATCCTTTTGGCCGAGCGCCGGCACACCCGTTTTCCCCCATACAGCTTTCAGGCCGTACTGAGGGCAGAAGCCGCCCAGCGCGCCTTGGCCGTGGAGTTTCTGGAGCGCGCGCGCCGCCTTGTACCGGAGATCAAGGGTATGAACATTTACGATCCGGTGCAAGCGGTCATGGCCAGGAAAGCAGGCATGGAGCGCGCGATTCTGCTTGTCCAATCCGACAGCCGCGGGGCCTTGCAGCAGTGGCTGACAGCCTGGGCGCCCCAATTATATGCACTCAAGCCCGGACCGGTGCGCTGGCATCTGGACGTGGACCCCGCAGAAATCTGAATGCTGCGGTCCCTGCATTGCTCAATGTGCAGAAGTCTGGCCCCAGCGG
>DASQBT010000232.1:0-2483 GCA_035635075.1 Thiobacillaceae bacterium
TGACAAAGGCGGTGACAATGAACACCGGCGTCAGCAGGCCGGTGAGCAGCGTGAGGCTGTGGAGCGCATAAATCACATGGGTGAGCGTGACGTATCCATCCGAGGGGGCAGGGGTGGCTTTAGTCTCAAGCGATGTATTCATTGTGGCCTCATCAGGGTTGGAATTGCGGCGATGCGCGCTATCGCCTCACACATGCGCTCTCCCTCCCGACCCCTCTCCCCGCAGGCGGGGCGAGGGGAGATTTTGTGCAGCGCGAAATGGCCCGCATTGAGGTCGGTTAAGGTGCGGCACCAGCGGGCGCGGGCGTGCTCGGCACGGGAGCGGCTGGCACGGGCGCTGCTGGCACGGGCGGCGCCGCGGGAACCTTGCTCACCCCCAGGCTCATCTTGCTGACCACCAGCTTGCCACCGTCATTCTGTTTCACCGGCGCGCCGACGCTCACCCTGGCCGGATCGACCTTGCCTGCTTCGACCAGTTCCTGCTTTACCGCCGCGCCGCGTTGTTGCGCCAGGCGCTGCAACTCGCCCTCGGTCACCGGAATCTGAAGCGTCAGGCGTTCGAGCATTTCGGCATGAATGGATCTGGCTCCCGGCTTGGGCTTTTCGTATTCGGCCTTCAGCGCCTTGAGCCCACCCTGCTTGTCAAAGCGCTTGCTGTACAGGAATTCCAGCGCCTTCTGCGCGCTGGGATTGGTGGTATCCACCGGTCCCGGCTCCTTGTCCGGTTCGATCTTGAGGCCCATCTGATTGGCGACGTCGCGGCGTATCCACAACTCCTGGATTGCACGGGTGTCACCCTTGATCTCATAGCCCGGCTCCACTGTCACGGCCAGGGCTGGACGCTTGGCCAGGGCCTGGCCCAGGTTCTTGAGTTTTTCTTTTTCCGGCGGAAGCAAGGCGGCCGTGCCGAAGTCGAAATCGATGGCTTCGAGTTTTTCCGAGCTGATCCCCAGCAGTTTGCCCAGGGCGCGGAAGGGCGCGGTGACCAGTTTGGTCAGCACGTTGACGATGGCCTTCCAGATGATCCTGCCATAGCTGAACTTGGGATCGTCGAGGCTGCCGGAGATGGGCAAGTCAAGATCGATCACTCCGTTGCTGTCCTCCAGCAGGGCGATGGCCAGATCAAGCGGCAGATGTAGGGCGTCGGGGCTGTCCACCCGCTCCCCGAGTTTGAGCGTATTAATCACGAACTTGTTTTCCCCCTCCAACTGGCGGTGCTTGATCTTGTACTCCAGATCGACGGACAGCCGGCCGGAATCGATCTTGCGCCCTGCAAACTTGCCGGAGTACGGCGTGAGATTGGCCATTTCCAGATTGTGGAAGCTCAGCAGCAGGTCGGTGAAATCCGTCGCGCGGAAGGGCTGGATGGAACCGCGAATGCGCGCCGAACCGTATTCATCCACCTGGCCGTCCAGTTCCACCTGGGCGGTGGTGGCCGGGTCGGTGGAGAGCCCGGTGACAACGCCACTCAGGGAATGCATGCGCGTGCCGAACTTGGTTGGCAGGGACAGATCGGCAAACTCTGCATTGGCATCCTCGATCCGCACTCGCTCGATGGCGAGCGGAAATTCCGCCGGCTTGCCAGCCTCTTCCGCTTTGGCTGCGGTTTCGGCTTCTTTTGGTTTGGGCGCCGCCGCTTCCTCCTGATCAGGCGCATGTTCCGTTGCCGGCGACGCTGGGGCAGCCACCTCGGTGCCGGAACTGCGCAGGATGCGCTTGAGGTTGAGGGTCTTGTCTTCGAAGATGATGACCTTCGCGAACGGCTTGACGGCGGTGAGCTCGGTCATGTGCAAACGGTTGGGACCAAGCTTGAATTGCAGACTGTCGGAAGACAGCTTTTCCCAGCCCAGGAAGGCATCGCCCGTGTCTTCCTCGTTGATGGCCAGGTTGTTCACCGCAAAGCCGCCGGCGTAGTCGAGCGACGCGCCTTTTTTGCCCTGGGCGAATTTCAGCCTGCCCGAGGTGGACGCCGCACCCCTATTGAGCTTGAGTCTGGCGAACTGGTTGACGTAGGGGGCGAACGGCTGAAGCGACAATGCCGCCAGCTTCAGGTTCAAAGTGCCGCTTTGTTTGCCCGGCACCACCTTGCCGCTGGCGCTGAAGCTGCCGCCTTGTTTGATGCCAAGCCCGGCCTCGACCGGGATGGGCTTGTCGAGATCCAGGCTCAAATCCTTCAGGCTCACGTGGCCGTTGATGACGTCGAGAGATACCGGCGTGGGCGTGGATTGGTCGCTGACCGCTACCTGCACGCCAGTCACGGCGAATCGTCCCAATTGCAAATCCAACGGCGGCTTGCTCTTTCCAGAGCCTGGGCTTGGTTCCGGCTTGGGCACCGGAGCACCCGGAGCCCTGGCCAGGATGCGGTCCCAGTTGAGCTTCTTGTCCTTGCCCAGCGCCACCGAGGTCCTGGCTCCGGCAAGTTCAATTGCATCGACGGTCAATTTGTTTGCCGCCAGGTCAAAGGCGGCATTGCTCAGACTGGC
>DASQBT010000233.1:0-37600 GCA_035635075.1 Thiobacillaceae bacterium
CGCACGCCGCTCCGCAGCTGCGCAGCCGCCCTTACTGCTAATGCTGGCCGCCTCCGTTAGCTCAACGAAGGTCAAGCCTTGCCGTGTCGGTCGCTGGCGGCGTTCGCGGGCGTGCGGATGCCCGCGAGCGGGGCCCCTCTCCACTGCTTATGCGGTCCGCCTCAGCCAGTGCATCGGAGGCTGATGCGGTGTCGTTTCGGCGGAAGGCAGTGTTCGCGGACGTGCAGATCCCCACTACGTAGGGCCCCTCTTTACTGCTCACACTGCCACCTTCGGCAGCCGATGCAGCGCCGCTTCGATCTCGTGCTCGGGATAGGCATAGTCCTGCAACCTGCCGGCGAAGTAGGCATCATATGACGCCATGTCGAAATGGCCGTGACCGGACAGGTTGAAAAATAGGGTCTTGGGTTTGCCGGATTGCTTGCAGCGCAGGGCTTCGTCGATACAGGCGCGAATGGCGTGGCTGGATTCGGGCGCGGGGATGATGCCTTCTGTGCGCGCAAACTGCACGCCGGCCTCGAAAGTGGCCAGTTGCGGCACCGCCAGCGCTTCGATCAGGCCTTCCTTGTACAGCTGCGAGACCAGGGGAGAATCGCCGTGGTAGCGCAGGCCGCCGGCGTGGATGCCGGGGGGCACGAAGTCATGGCCCAGGGTGTACATCAGCATCAGCGGCGTGAGGCCTGCGGTGTCGCCGAAATCATAAGCATAGTGGCCGCGCGTCAGGGTGGGGCAGGAGGTAGGCTCTACCGCCACCAGGCGCACGTTCTTCCCTGCCGCCTTGTCGGCGAAAAACGGGAAGGCAACGCCCGAGAAGTTTGAGCCGCCGCCGCAGGCAGCGAAGATCATGTCCGGGTAGTCGCCCACAATCTCGAACTGCTTTTTCGCCTCCAGTCCGATCACGGACTGGTGTATGCAGACGTGGTTCAACACCGAACCCAGCGCATAGTTGGTATCCGGGCGGCCGGCCGCTTCCTCCACCGCCTCGGAGATGGCGATGCCCAGGCTGCCGGGAGAATCCGGGTCATCGGCCAGGATCTTGCGGCCTGATTCGGTCATGTTGGTGGGCGAGGCGAACACTTCTGCACCCCAAGTCTGCATCATGGAGCAGCGGAAGGGTTTCTGCTGATAACTCACCTTCACCATGTACACCCGCACCTCGATGCCGTACATCTGCCCGGCCAGGGCCAGGCTCGAACCCCATTGGCCGGCACCGGTCTCGGTCGACAGGCGCCTTATCCCGGCCTGCGCGTTGTAATAGGCTTGGGCAATGGCGGTATTCACCTTGTGCGAACCGGCAGGGGACACGCCCTCGTACTTGTAATAGATCCTGGCTGGCGTGCCCAGCGCCGCCTCCAGCCGATGGGCGCGGAACAGGGGCGAGGGCCGGTACAGGCGCCAGGCTTCGCGGACCGGCTCGGGGATGGGTATCCAGCGTTCCGAGGAGACTTCCTGCTCGATCAGAGCCATGGGGAAGATGGCGGTCAGGGCTTCCGGGCCGATGGGCTTGCCGTCTGGCCCCAAGGGCGGCGCCGGGCGGTTGGGCATGTCCGCCACAACGTTGTACCAGTGGGTGGGGATGTCTTTTTCGTCGAGCAGGATCTTGGTCGCGGCCATCATGATCTCCTGAAATTGCCTGAATTCTTGCTTTGGAGCAACGCGCTATGCTAACAGGCCCTGCCAGGGTTTGCGGACAGCGAAGGGGTGACTTTCTTGCATCCGGTCAAAGCTTCAACGGGCCGACATAGGCAACCGCGTTGGGGTCGTCTTTCCAGACTGCCGGATCGGCATCCACATAGCATTCAATCAGCATGCCGTCGGGGTCGCTGAAGTAGAGCGACTGGCTGACGCGGTGGTCGGATTGACCCGCCAGCGGGATGCCCATCGCAGCAAGGTGGTCGCGGAAGGCGCGCAAGTCATCGAGGCTGTCGCCCACTTTGAAAGCAAGGTGGTACAGGCCTACGCCGTAATCGGTCATGCCCGGGGCACTGGATCCGACCTCCATCAGCCCCAGATCATGGTGATTCTCGCCGCAGCTGAAAAACACCATGGCATTGCGGTAGCGCGCCACTTCCTTGAGTCCCAGTGCATCGCGGTAAAACGGCACCGAGCGTTCCAGGCTGCGAACCTTGATGACGGCGTGGCCAAGTTTCAGGGCGCGAACAGTCATTTTACTGGTGGATTAGCAGCTTGGTCTTGTCCAGATCGTAGGACCAGGGCAGGCCGGAATTCTTCCAACCGTTGACCACGCGCCTTCCCATATTGGGCCCGTCCTTTGCGAGGTCGCCTTCAAAGCCGTCGACCACTGACCAGACATTGGTGTAGCCCTGTCGTGCCAGAAAGTCCGCGCCCATTGCGCTGCGATCGCCCGACCGGCAAATCAGCACGATGGGGTCGTTCTTCTCGGTGCCCTTGTCAAGCGCCCAATATTCGAAATTGGCGAGAAAGTCGGGATTGGGAAAGCGCACAAACGTCTTCTTCTTGTCGTCCCACTTGCTGTAATTCATGATGCCGAAAGGAACGTTGCCATCGACGCCGGCTGGCACGCCGACAAACAGGAGTTCTTCCGGAGTACGCAAGTCCAGGAACAAGGTTTTGGGATGTGTCTTGATGAAGTCCGGCACTTCCTTCGCCTCCAGATAGAGGCCCAGCTTGGTGCGCTTGATGTCCGGCAGGCTGGCCGGGTCAACGCCCCAGGCCAACATGGGAATGTTGAGGAGCGCGAGCAACAGGGCGATAAATACAGAACCAACCATCGATCTCTTCATTGACCTCTCCTGCAATGCGTTGACCAGGATTCAGCAAGTATAGCGGCTGAGCTGCGGTCAGGCATTTCCCAGCAGCCTGACTTCCCGTTGCGGGAAGGGGATGGTGACGCCTCGCGCGCGCAAGGTTTCGACCACGGACTGGTTCAGTTCGCCAATCGCCGCTGCATAGTCCAGAACATTGACCCACGGCCGCACGCCGATGTTGACCGCGGACTCTGCCAGGCTGCTGACCTGTATCAGCGGAGCAGGATCCTGAAGCACGCGCGGATTGGACTTAAGGATGTCTTGGATGGTCGCCAGGGCCTGGTTCAGGTCGGTGTCGTAGGCCACGCCCACGCTCAGGTTCAGTTGCCGAAGCTCGCCATAGTTGTGCAGGATCTCCCCGGCGATCTTGCGATTGGGGATAACCACCCGCGACAAGTCCAGATGGCTGAGTGTGGTGGTGAACAGGGTAATCTCCTCCACTGTGCCTTCCTCATTCACGATGGAAATGTATTCCCCCACCTTGAAGGGCCGGGTGAAAATGATGGTGAACCCCGCCGCCAGGTTGGACAGCACGCCCTGCATGGCGAGGGCGATGCCCGCTCCGGCCACGCCGAGGCCCGCAATGAGCGGAAGCAGTTCCACCCCGAGGTTCTGCAGAGCCATGACGAGGAACAGGCCCAATACCAGCACCCGCAAGATGCGCACCAGGATCTGCCGGACGGTGATGTCCAGATTCAGGCGGATCAGCAAACGGTCCACCACGCCGCCAACCCAGCGCCCGACATAAAAGCCCGCGACCAGAATCAGCAGAGCGACCACCAGCTTGGGGCCAAACTTGATACCGAGGTCGATAAGTGTGCCCTTGGCTTGCTGCAGGGCGGAAAATTGTTCGTTCATGAATAAACCTGGTTGCACTTGAAATGGATGGTGAAATAGTAAACTGTTCGTGCCGGTACCGGTCATAATGACCCGCACTCAGGCTAGGAGAATGGGGCAAGTCATGAATGATCTGCACAGTTTGAACCGAATCGGCCAAAGCGTCTGGCTGGACAATCTATCCCGTGACCTCTTGCAGACCGGGCGCTTGCAGGAACTGATCAGCAGGGGTGTCAGCGGCCTGACCTCCAACCCCAGCATCTTTGCCAAGGCCATCGTGGGCAGCGAGCGGTACCGCGAAGACCTGGCGAGAGCCAAGGCCATGGATGCCTCGCCTCAGTTACGCCTGGAGTCCCTGTTGATTCCCGACATCCAGGCTGCCTGCGATCTGTTTCGGCCGGTGTTCGAGAAGAGCGGGGGCAATGACGGCTATGTGAGCCTGGAGGTCAGCCCGGACTTGGCCCACGATGTGCGCGCCACGATAGATCAGGCGAAACGCCTGCGGCAGGCAGTCGACCGCCCCAACGTTCTGATCAAGGTTCCGGGCACGGCGGCGGGCCAGGAAGCCTTGGAATCCCTCATCGAACAGGGCATCAATGTGAATGTGACCTTGCTGTTTTCAGTGCGCCAGACTGTGCGCACCTTCGAGGCCTATATCCGCGGTTTGAGGAAACGCCATGAGCAGGGGCTGCCGCTCGACCACATCAAGGCGGTGGCCAGCCTGTTTCTCTCGCGGGTCGACAGCCATGCGGACAAGCGTCTGGAAGCCCTGGGCTCGGAGGCCGCCTTGGCCCTGCGCGGAAAACTGGCGCTGGCGACCGCCAAATTGGCCTATGAACGTTATCTTGAGCTCTTCCACGGTCCGCATTTTGCCGACCTGAGATCTGCCGGAGCGCGGCCGCAGTACCTTTTGTGGGCCAGCACCAGCACCAAGAATCCGGCCTATCCCGACCTGCTGTACGTCGAGCCGCTGGAGGGGCCGGAAACCATCAACACTCTGCCGGATGTCACACTGGTTGCATTGTTAGAACACGGCCACGTCCAGTCGACTTTGCAGGATCCGCATCACTCGGCGCGCGATGCCTGGCTGGAGGCTGAGAAACTGGGCATTTCACCGGACGGGGTGGGGGACATCCTGCAGGACGAAGGGCTGAAACTGTTCAGCCAGAGTTATGGGGAATTGCTGGCGCTGGTGAGATAGATTCGGGGGCACGGCAAGTCATCGGCTTTTGAGCACTGTCGCCCCTCGCAGATAACCGACCGGCAGTGACCACCTTCAGGGCAACGCAAACTCCCACCACCCAGACGATCGGCCACGAGTCCGGCCGGGTAGATCTGACATCCCCTTAACCCAAGGGAGTTGGTCAGACCGGGTCGCCGTTTTCGTCGAGATAGAACTCGTTCAGGGCACGCTCGACCTCGGCCATATGGGTTAACACAGGGCCGCCGCCCATCATCACCGCCACCCCGCAGACATCCATGACCTCATCCAGAGTGATGCCCACCTGCTTGCACGCACGAATGTGCAAGGCAATGCAGTAGTGGCACTGCTGGGTCATGGCCATACCCAGAGACAATAGCTCCTTCTCGCGGCGAGTGAGTGCGCCTGGGGTCATGGCCTCGGTCATGAAGGCCTGGATTTTGCCCATCAATTTGGGTTTGTGTTCTGCATACAACTGCAGACCGCGATGGGCATGTTCAAGTATCTTCCTTTCGCTATCTGAACCTTTGGTTTTCTTTCTGTTTGCCATGTCGATTCAACGTTCTGCTCACTGGGGATGGCGCCAACTATATCGTAACGCATTAGATTATTGAATCACGGGCCTTTGCGGAATGGCCGCGCCATTTCCGGACCCGCCTGCGGCAGGGTCATTTTCAGCTACGCGAAAGCGATGCGTCCCCAAGCCTTAACATCAAGTCCCGTAACCCGCCTGCCGGATTGCCGTCAATCGGCGGCGCTGATCTGCCGGCCACAAGGCTGCTGGACCTGCGGATCGAGGATTGGTCTAGCATCAAGCATGACCCGGTTGATTGAACCGGTCTCCCCAAGGAGGACCAACATGAAGAGCTACTCAGCCGGCGCTGCAGCACGCGTTATTTCCGTGTTGGCGCCTACGTTCTGCCTGGGCGCGGCCCCTGCTCTGGCCGACAAGGATGTGTTCGGGCGCTTCGTCGGTCGGTGGGATATCCAGGCCAAGACAACGCAACCCCAGCGCTCGAAGATGGCGTACTCGGAAACTTACGAGTGGACGCTGGATGGCAAATTCATCCAAGGGAGGACAGGGCGCAAGGCGGATGGCTCATACGACATCGCCTATGGTACATATGACAAGAAGGCAGACGGCTATCCGTTCTGGATCTTCTCGTCATCGGGCAGCTACACTTATCTGGCGCCGGCGAAGTGGTACTCGGGCAAGCAGATGATGGAATGGGAAAACCCCAAAGACTGGGATGTCGCCTACCACAGCCGCTGTTATTTTCCCGACGCGGATAACCGGGCCTGCAACCTGATCATCAAGGACTGGAAGGGCAAGGTGCTGCTGGAAATGGAATGGCGCGCCGTGCGCAGGGGTAATTGATCTGTCCGGATCGACACGCGCCACGAGGGCAGTAATTCGGGCTTCGCAATGATTGAGGAACTCACTCCCCAGGTCTTGATGATCGCGATGTTTCTGGTCATCGTCGTGGTGCCGGCGCTGACCCTGCCGCTCTCTGCTCTCCTGCTGCATCGCTACCGCAAGGCAGTTGCGCGCGCCATGGGGGCGGCGAGTGGTTTTGAAGAACAGGCGGCTGGGCGCGAATCGCCCATCGCCTCGCACCCGGTCGATGCGGTGCTGCCGGAGCAAAGCGGCAGCGGCAAGCCGGATGATCTGTTCAGACGGGCGCTGACAGGCCCGTGGCGGGATGGCCTGCGCTATTTCATTGCCGGCATTGCGTTTGCGGTCGTTCTCGCGCTTGCCGCGCATCATGTTTATCCCTCGGGTCTCGGCATGCCGGGTTTTCTGATCGGCGTCTGGATTTATCTGTGGCCCGCGTTTCTCGCCCTGGCGATCACCGTGCCCGGAAACTGGCGCATGTGGGGAGGGGGTATGCTGGGCTACTGCACCGTGTATGCGCTGCTGGGCCTGTGGGCGGGAACCATCCTTAACCTTCCGGAGTTCCGCTTCGGGGCGGCGGTCGTGCCCGCCCGCTCCACCGTGTCGCCTGAGGCCATGATCAGACTGTGGCTCGTGGCCGATGGCGCGCCGACGCTGCTGATGTTGCTATGTTTCAACCGCCGGATTCGCGCCGTCGCGCCGCTGGTCCTGGCGCTGGTGACGGCGGCGGTGAGCGGCCTGCTGGCCGTGTACTTCGCGCTTTTTTCCCCACGTGGCGTGGATGCCGCGGTTGCCGTGTCGACCGGCTTGAGGATTCATGTCTACGCGTTGCTGTCGGCCCTGTTCGTGTTTGCTCTGCTGGGGTTCGGCGCTCTTGGCTGGTTGCTGGCGCGATGGATCGCACGCGCCTACCGGCGCGGCCGCTTGAGCGAGCAGTCCCTGCTGCTCGATGCCTTGTGGTTGCTGTTCGCCAGCGGCTACAGCATGTGGCTGGTCAAGGGCGGTGTCGTTTGGATGCTGGCAGGCCCGCTGGCCTTTGTGGCCTTCAAATTGACCTGGATGCTGGCCGCCACCTACTCAAAGCGGGCGCCGTCGCAGTCGGTCGGCCTGACCTTTCTGCGTGTGTTTGCGCTCGGCCGGCGCAGCGAGGCGCTGCTCGAAAATGTTGCAAAACACTGGCGCCATGTGGGCAGCATACAGTTGATCACTGGCCCGGATCTCGCCGCCAGCACGGTGCAACCGCACCAGTTTCTCGATTTTCTCGCCGGCAAGCTGGCCCGGCATTTCGTCGGCAACGAGGCCTCGCTGGCGCAGAGCCTGGCAGAACGGGATCGCGGCGCCGATCCGGACGGGCGCTTCCGTATCAACAATTTCTTCTGCCATGCAGATTCCTGGAAGGCAGTCCTGCCGCACCTCGTGAGAGATGGCGATTCGGTGCTGATGGACCTGCGCAGCTTCGATGCCAAGCATGCCGGCTGTACCCACGAGATTCGCCACCTCGTCGCCGAGGTGCCGTTTCGCCGTTGCGTGCTTGCGGTCGATGCGAGCACTAGCCAGGCGTTTCTCGACCAGACCCTGGCGAGCGCGGCGAGCCTGCAACCGGGTTCACCGAACTTCGGCCGTTCGCTCGAAGAAATACCTCGCTTCACGTTCGGGACTGCCCCTGACGAGACTCGCCGCCTGCTCTGGCGGCTGGCTGAGACGACAGACGGTTAGCAAGGCAGCTTCATCGGAGCGCGGGATACTGGCAACGCATATTTACTATGCTTCAGTTTCGCCATCATTCAGAACCGGATATAGCCATAGCCCCGCTGCTGCAAGTCGATGAGGCGGGTATAGGCATCGTGCACCATGACCACGCCGGGCAACAGGTCCTGGGGCTGGAAGCCGTTGGCCCGCATCGTGACCCGGCAGATTTCCACGCTGACCCCGTGCTCGATCAGTTCTTCCACCACCTTGCTGTTGGGGTTGTAGGTGAATGGATCATTTTTGTAGTTGCGGTAGGCTTCGTCATTCAACAGCCAGTAGGCCGTGTCGCCGTGCAGCACGATGCTGATCTTCAACTGCTTCGGGTCAATCTTGAGCGACTTGTAGGATTCGAGCAGACCGCGCAGGTAGTACAGACCCTTGCCGATACCTGCATCCCACACATCGTCCTTGTCGTCATACACGACCCTGATGTTCTTGCGCTTTTCCACCCCGATCACCTTCTCCGACGCGGCGCCATCAAGCGGGTCGGCCAGCGCTGGAATGGAAACGACCGGTGCGCCGATCAACAGACAGAGGACAAGGACGGTGATACGCATCGTGGCTCTCCCGGATGAATTGAGATTTAATGATAACCGCTGGGTATACCCCTACTCGGGGTCCGCGCGTCTTCAATTCTGGGTGAACTGTGAACGAAAGGCGGGCGCTCTGCTCCAAATTGTCAGCGCAAAGAGGAGAACATCATGATCCGTGCCGTACGCCAGTTGATCCAGGCCGCCGCCGTCACCGAGGGCGCCGGCGTGACGGTCCATCGCACCCTCGGCACCCCTGCCCTGCGAAGGCTCGATCCCTTCCTGATGCTCGATCATTTCAGCAGCGATAATCCGGACGACTACATCGCCGGATTTCCCGACCATCCCCATCGGGGCTTCATCACCTTTACCTACATGATCGACGGCCACATGCAGCATCAGGACAGCATGGGCAACAAGGGCGACCTGCGCTCGGGCGGCGCGCAGTGGATGAAGGCGGCGAGCGGTGTGATTCATTCGGAAATGCCCCAGCAGAGCAATGGTTTGATGCGCGGTTTCCAACTGTGGATCAACCTGCCAGCGGCGGAAAAAATGAGCGACCCGGTGTACCAGGAATTCTCACCCGGGGCGATTCCAGAAATCCGCCAGGGCTCAGTTCGCGTTCGCCTGTTGGCAGGGGAATACGGCGGAAAGCGTGGCGTGATCGACGATCCACGGACCGACGTGCAGTATCTGGATGTCGCACTCGAGCCGCAGGCGGTGTTCGCCCGTCCGCTGCCAGATTCCTACAGCGCCTTCGTCTATGTGTACGAGGGCAGCGCCAGGACTGGCGCTAGAGAGTTGCCGCAGCACAGCCTGGCGGTGCTGGGCGAGGGAGATGAAGTGCAAATTATTGCCAACCAGGCAGGTGCGCGTTTCATCCTCGTCGCTGGCAAGCCCATCGGCGAGCCGGTGGTTCAGTACGGTCCATTCGTCATGAATACGCAGGAAGAAATAGAGCAGGCTTTTCGCGACTATCAGTCCGGACACTTGGTGCGCAAGAAGGCGCAAATGACCGGGGGCTGAAACACTGTCCGCCCCCATCCTCCTGTTTGGCGCCTTCGACCGGCACAATTTCGGCGACCTGCTGTTTCCCCATGTGCTGGCGGCGCTCATGCCAGGGCGGCAATTGGAATTCACCGGCCTGGCAGATCGGGATCTGACCCCGTTTGGTGGCCATCGGGTGCAGACGCTTTCCGCATTTTCGCGCCCAGGCTGCGCCCATTTGGTCCATGTCGGCGGCGAGCTATTGACCTGCACCGCTTACCAGGCCGCCGTCATGCTGCTGGAGCCTGCCGAGGCGGCAGCTGCCGTTGGGCGCTACGACAGCGACCCCCAGGCCGCGGCCACCTGGGCCGCCCAACAACTTGGTACCACCCAATCGATGCCTTATGTAGCGAAGCGGGACGCGATGGCGCGCAACGGCCGGCTGATCTTCCACGCGTTGGGCGGAGTGGACTGGGCCAGCCTGACCTCCTCTCAGCGCGGCGAAGTGCTCGCGGCCCTGAAGTCCGCCGACTGGGTCAGTGTACGGGATCATTTCACCCGCGCGGCGTTACGTGCGGAAGGGGTGGAGGCCAGTCTGTGCCCTGACCCGGCAGTGATGGTGGCCGAGTGCTTCGGCGATGTTATCGAGGAACGACGTCGGCAGGGCGAGTTGGCAGAGCTCCCGCGCCATTTTCCGCAGGGTTATCTGGCCTGCCAGTTCAGTGCCGAGTTTGCCGATGATGCCACGCTCACCGGAATGGCGCGCGGGCTGGCGAGCGTATGCACTGAGTCTGGTCTCGGCTTGGTCCTGTTCCGGGGCGGGGCCGCGCCCTGGCACGACAGCCTTGAGGCGTACGAACGGCTGCAAGCCAAATTGCCGGTCGGCATCGGACAGATTTTTCAGTCCCTGCACCTGTGGGATATCTGCGCCCTGATTGCAGCCAGTCGCGGATATTGCGGCAGCGGCCTGCACGGCCGCATCCTCGCGCTGGCCTACGGCCTGCCGCGGGTCAGCCTGATTTCGCCGCAGCAGGGGGCGCGACCAAGCAAGGTCTCGGCCTTTGCGGAAACCTGGGAGCCCGAGAGCGTGCCTCGTGGTGTGGGGGCCTCGAATATCGAGGCCGCGCTCAGGCGGTCGCTTGCCTTGCCGGCCAGTACTCTGCGCCAGACTGCGGCCGAAATGCGCGACTTGTACCGGGCAAGCCAGGCACGCTGGACGGCGACGTTGGAGTGATGTGATTGCCGCAAACAGGGATGTGTGAACTGCTCTTGTCGGATATTTTTACGGGGGGCCGTAGGCAAATTAGCTTAACTGCTTGATAAATAATCTGATGAAACTGCTGGCCCGGATCATGCTTTCTCACTGTGTAAGCCTGTTTGTCAGCCTTCGGACTCTCCAATGTCCTTTGCTTACCACGTAACTAAGGAGCCAAGCATGAGTGCATTCAATATCTTGTCAAAAGCGGCTTTTGTCGCCTTCACCTTCGGGCTTGCTCTTGGCAGTGCGCAGGCCAACGTGATTACCGGTAATCTCTGGCATGTGGCGGATGCAGTCGCCGGAAACGCGATCCCCGCCAACGTTCCGGGAACGACTCCTGACGTCGTCTTCGACGTCAATTCACCGCTTAATTTCACCACGCCCGGCACAGTGTCGACTTTCTTGAACAGCGGGGGCGCCTTCAACATCGTCGAGAATACTGCGGGAACATTGGCGTCAACCTTGTCTGACGCTATCACGAGCACAATAATCGAATTCACAGGATTTGTTACTGTCACAACCGGACAGCAGTTTACTGTGACTCACGATGACGGTTTGACCCTGATCATCGACGGCGTAGATCTGGGGTTCAATGCGGGGCCTACCCCCCCAGTTCAATCCATCGCGACCTACAATGGACCTTCCGGGACGTTCCCATTCCAGTTGGTATATGGGGAGTGCTGTGACGGTGCTGCAGTCCTTCAGGTGGATCTCCCGTTCAGCAATACCCCCACGGTTCCTGAGCCTGCTACTCTAGCCCTGCTGGGGATAGGCCTCGTCGGTCTCGGAACCAGCCGCCGCCGGCGCAGCTAATCCCGGGAGGGCATATAAGTTAAGGCCCTGTGTCGCCACAGGGCCTTTGCTTTGGGGTTGTCGGCTCCAAGGGAAAGCGCAGAGCGTGTTCCTGTCAGTCGGGCGGCTTGGAAGTCGGGCCCCTGTTGGCAGCCAGAAGATAGAACCCTCCTCCAGCCAGCGCCATCCACAGCGCCATCGCCCACATGCCCAGGTAGGTCGACAGGCTGGCCATAAAGAACAGACAGACGAAAGCCAAGGTCAGCAGCGCATTGCCGATCCAGAATTTGGGCCCGTGTTTGGGGTTGTTCACGGTATCCACCTCGTGTTCAAGCGTCTTGGCGTAATGGTGGAAATTGTGCACCCGATTTCCGCGGCATGGGTTGGCCAAGCGCCAATATGGCTTGGTCAGGTATCTCGCAATCAGCAACATGCCTCTCATGGCGTCAGGCTCGAAAGATATTCGACCAACGACTTGACGTCATCTTTGGCAAGGGTCTTTCCTGCGTTGCGCATGGTGCAGAATCCATAGAGGTTCTCGCCTTCGACATATTTTTGCAGTGCAGAGGCCAGGTACACATAGCTCTGTCCGGCCAGACGAGGTATCGCGCGCACGTTTCTCATCTGCGGACTCTCGTATGAGTATCCCTTGCCATCGTAGCCGTGGCAGTCCGCACAGGCGATCCCGTAGACGCGGTCCTTCTCATAAATGTACTTCCCTTTGGCCCACAGGACCGGGTCCGGAACAGGGATAGAGGGCTTCGTGTAGGGTTTCTGCGCAGCGAAGTAATGTGCAAGCTTCTTCATTTCTTTCTCGCTATGCAGGCTTTCAATCCGTTCCATGGTTTCGCTGTCGCGCAGGCCCTTCTTGAAATTCTCAATCGCTTGAACCATGTACACGTCATATTGACCCGCAATCTCTGGAAACTCGGGCCCCCTGGTGGGCCCATTGACGTAATGACATGACTCGCAGAGCTGAAGCTCCGCAGGGGACAGCGACATCGACTCCGGTGGCACACGAGATTGAAGCGAACAGGCTGAAAGCATCAGCGCGCCGGAGATAACGCTTACCAATAGAGCTATGCGCATGTCTTGTCTCGCTTCGCTATGAGTGTCATCAATTTCGTAACTATATGAGATTTCCCGGGAATCTGCTTGGCCACAAAGTGGCCAAGCAGCACGCTCCGTAACCGTCGGCCGCCCTTCCCGGACAAGCGTGCTTCGCTTGGCGTGTCGATGGCGACGCCACCCCTGTACAGATCGGCCACGGCCTCAGCTGACAGATGGTCAGCCTGCCCCAAATTTCAAGCCCTAACACCCGCAACATAGTTAAACATTGACGTGAATCAAGTTTGCAGGCTGGCCGCCGCCGGCCGGATCGTGCTGTAGCGCGACCTTGCGGGGCGGGTGTCGCAGACTTGAACACCTGCGCCACACCTAGAGTCTTGGGGACAAGGAAAGACAATGATGGGACGGGCCTCCAGCAACCAAGCCATCTCTGTAGCTGATTGCTGCCGGCAGATGGGCTGGCCGCGCTGCACTGCCCTGGACCCGTCGCCCTGCCCCATGCGCACAATGCCGACGGATGAAGACGTGAAGGCCCCGCTGGCAAGAGGAAAAATGCCAGGCCGATTGCGGGTGTCTTTTGCTGCGCCTACTTCAACAAGGGCGAACTGTAGGGCTTCAGGCTGTCCTCGGGTTTGCGGCTGGCATAGAAGGCCGCCAGGTCAGCGATGTCCTGATCGCTAAGTCCGTTGGTCAGGATCGCCATCATGGGGTGGTAAACGACCTTGCCGGACTTGTAGGCCTTCATCTTTTCGGTGAACTGCCTGACACTCATGCCTGCCAGCCGCGGCGTGCCGGTGATGGTGGCATTGCCATCCGCCCCATGGCAGGTGGAACAGAAATAGGCTTTCTTTTCTCCCGCGGCAACATCGCCTGCCGCGGCCCCCGCACTGCTCCACAGGCATGCTGCCGCCGCCACAAGGGCCACGCTCAGACATGAGCAAGAGTAATGTTTCATCATCAATCTCCCATAGATCCATTAACCACAGCCATCTCTTTTCTCGACAGAAGATACGCTTTCAGCATAGCCCCGGCCGCGCGCAAAAAAAGTACTCGAGCGTTGTATTCACGCGGCCAGGGGCCAGCCCGTGGCCACACCCGATACCGAAACTGCCGAATACACCCCCGATATACCCAAGCGGAAGCTTGAACTATCCTGAAGCATGCTCACTGGATTCGGCGCGCATTTGCGAGCCACCGTCCGGACAAGGTCACCCGCACATGACCGTCGCCTCTTTGCTGGCAGCTCTGGTCCTGGTTTCGGCCGCACATGCTGGCAGCTATATCCTGGACCCCATCCATACCGCTCCACGGTTCGAAATCCGCCATCTTGCCTTGTTCACCGTCAGCGGCCGGTTCAGTCAATCCCAGGGAAGAATCACCCTGGACAGGGACAAGGGTCTGGACTCGGTGGACGCCACCATCCAGGTCAATTCCTTGAACACCGGCTCTGCCATGCGCGACGAAGACTTGCTGGGCCCGTTGTTTTTCGATGTGGCCCGCTTCCCCACCATGAGCTTCCAGTCCCGGCGGGTGACCTATCTCAACAAAGAAACTGCGATGGTGGAAGGCAGCTTCACCTTGCACGGGGTGACGCGGCCCCTTTCCCTGCATGTCACCCACATCCATTGCAGCCCCTCCTCACTGAACGGGAAGCAGGTCTGTGACTTTGATTCCTGGGCCGTGATCAAGCGCTCGGATTTCGGCATCAAGGCCTATATTCCCTTGATTGCCGATAAGGTGAAGCTGAGGATATCCGGCGAGGCAATCGAAGACGAAGACGCGCCGTGAAACCGAAGGTCTGGTAAGCTTCTCCGGGCATCAGAGGTCTTGCGGCGATCACGGCTGAACTCGCGCGGATAAGTTCGACGAGGTCGGTAAGCATCGGCCCGAGCACGGCATGTATCCGGAACCTTTGATTGGGTCCGGGTTCAAAAGGATTGAACAACTCATTCAACAATCCTGGCTCGCTCGGCGGGTCGGCTGGCCTATTCTTGCAGCGCACGTCACCGGCAACGCTCAATCAACTGATCAAAAGGAGAAACCCATGCGCTTGACCATCGTCCCTCTGCTTGCATATTTGGCACTGGGGGTATCTGCCCAGGCCGCGACCTACACGCTGGATCCCGCCCATACCTATCCGCAGTTTGAAATTCGCCATCTGGCATTTTCGACCCTGCATGGGCAGTTCAATCAGACTGCCGGCAAGATCACGATGGATAGGAAAAAGAACCTCGGCTCGGTGGAAGCCACGATCCAGGTTGGTTCTCTGGATACCGGCATGCCCAAGCGCGATGCAGACCTGCTGGCTGCGCCGTTCTTTGATGCGGACAACCATCCCACCATGAGCTACAAGTCCACGAAGGTCAGCTATCAAGGCGAGGACAAGGCGACAGTGAAAGGAAGCCTTACCTTGCGCGGGGTGAGCAAGCCTGTGACGCTGCACGTTACCCGCATCAGTTGCGGCTTGAACCCTATCCTGAAAAAGCCGGTATGTGGGTTTGATGCCTGGGCCCAGGTCAAGCGTTCTGATTTCGGCATGAACGCCTATGTGCCGGCCATTCCGGATGAGGTCAAGCTGACCATCAACAGCGATGCAGTGGAGGACAGCGCGGCGCCCTGAGGAACATCGCAGCCCGTCTCTGTCCAAACTGCCCAGCAACAGAAGGCGCAGCCGGGGAGAAGAATAGGGGTTAGGTGCAACGCCCCGGTCATCTCATACTTTTCCAGATTTCAGTCATCCATTTCACCCCACTCAAGCCGCCACCCCGCTTCCAGCTATGGGCTCATTGCGCGGCCACGCCGATGCATCTATGGTTTCCCGATAGGCGTGCCAGGTCGCATGGCCGATGACGGGCAGCAATACGGCGAAGCCCAGAAACGCCGAGGCGAAGCCCAGCACGACGAACAAGCCGATGATGACAGCCCAGATGATTATGGGGGTCTTATTGCGCAACACGGCGTTCACGCTGGACACCACGGCAGTGATGGCATCAACCTTGCGATCGAGGATCATGGGCAGGGAAAACGCGCTGGCGGCGAACACGATGCTGGCGAATACCGCGCCCACTGCGCTGCCGAAGCCGAGGAACGGTAACAGCTGCTGCCAGTCCGGATGAGCCTGGTCGGGAAAGAAGATGTACATGGTGGTTGCGGCCCGTGCCCAGACCAACAACACCACCAGCAGCACCAGGCCCAGCACCAGAAGGTCACGGATATGATCCCAACCCTCGCGCACGCAGTAGCCAAGCACCGGCTCCTGTCCGGCTTCCAGTTGACGGCTGATGGAATACAGCCCGACGGCGAGGACCGGGCCGACGAACACGAAACCGGTGGCAAAACCGATGTACAAGGCCAGGGTGCCGAAGCGCCAGGTGAACGCCCCGATGGCCATGCTGAGCAGCATAAGCGCAACCCCGTAGGCGAGACTCAGGCGCGGTGCCCGCGCAAAGTCGGCCCAGCCCAGGCGCAGCCAGCGCAGTGGCGCGGCCGCATCAAGCGTCCTGCATGGCGCCACGAAGGGCATTTCTTCAGGGGATAAGGGAGTATTCGAATCGGGCAATGTCGACATGCGCGCCTCCTCTGTTCGCAGCTTAACGTGCAGGATTGACGTAATCCAAATATAGGGTGTATTGACACTAATGCCATGCCTGCGTTGCTGCGGGCAAGCGATGAATGCAAGGCACGGTGCGCAGGCAAAGGTCATTCCATGTCAAGCGCCGCAACGCGGCACACGCG
Organism: Thiobacillaceae bacterium; assembly: GCA_035635075.1. GTDB lineage: Bacteria > Pseudomonadota > Gammaproteobacteria > Burkholderiales > Thiobacillaceae > DASQBT01. Next base: position 16,343 of record DASQBT010000233.1, read on the forward strand.
CCGAATTGCGGGATTGAAAGCCAGCCACAAAGCGCTTCTGATTACCGTTAGACGCGTGACCGGTGGCGCTCGCCGGTTTTGGCTCAGCGTATGCCTTCCGCCGTAAACAGCAGCACCTGATTGCCGACGAAGTTTACCTTGATATAGCGCTTATCATCTCCCCAGGTGCAGCTCTTGACTCCCAGCACTTCGCTGCATTGGCTGGGGGCGCCAAGGATGTCCTTAACTTCCTGATAGGTCATGCCGCTTTTCAGTCGGTCGTAATTCTCCAAGGTGAGCCTGCTGCAGGCAGCCAGCAGCAGGACCAGGACGGCAGTCAGGATTCGTGCGTTCATGGCCTATTCCGTTAGCGTGGTTTGCTTCCAGTCTACTGGAATGCAACCGGTTGTTCCGGGGACTGTCTGAGGTTCCTGTTGGGTTGCGCCGCGGATTCTCGGTATAAGCACATCCTGGGTTGTGCCGTCACTTACGTTAAATCCCAGGAAGGCCCACTGATCGCCGCCCACAAAGGTTTTCATCGCAGTAATGCGCCACAGGGCCTTTGCCCCAACATATTTGCCCAAAAGGCTCCTCAGCCCTTGGGCAAACGGACCAGCCAGACCTTGTTCGGCAATGACCGGATGCACACGCAGGGGCTCGGCCGACAGATCCCGCCCACTGAGCTTTTTCAGCCTTTCGTAATCGCTCATCAAGGCCTGAAACGCAGCACTTTCAAGGGTGTAGAAACTGTGGACGGACGCGTCCTTCGCCTCCAATTGTCCTACCGGCGTACTTGAGCCGTAGTTGGCGGTGTTGATCGGCTGCCAGACCAGCCTGACCTGGGGCAGACACGCGCCTTCATTGCGGAAGCACGGATCCAGCCGTATGGCCACCACGCGCAGATTCCGATAGGTGGTGTTCTTGCCTTCTCCCTGATTGATTTCCGGCAGCCTGGCGTACAGCTTCTGCGGCAGCCAAGGTCCCCCCAAACCCGGTTCCTGAGGCCCAATCAGCGCACTTGCTGCGGCGGGATGATCGGGTAAAGGATAGATAATGGTCACATCGTTCATGCCCCATTGCGGCAAGGCGGCTGAACACGCCATAAGGCTGGCAAGGACGGGCAATGCGTACCGCAATAGCCGCTCGATCATGCGCTTCTCTCTCCCAACCCCCTTGGTTGTCGTCCTGCCGCCGCCTTCTTGCAGCGTGCGGGGTGCAGGTTCACGCCGGGTACGTTGCCCGGCGCTTTGATCGCAGCAATTCTACGCCGCGTCTTGCTGCAAGATGCTGGTCTTTTCCATGAAAAATGGACACGACACCGTCATGTCTTTCCCCCTGATCAGTTCCTCGCTGAAATCCGCGTAGGTGCGGAACACGCAATGCCTGGCGGCGTCGACTTCGAAGCGCTCGCAGTCCTTGCGCAGCGGGCAGGTGGACGTCACACAGTAAGTAAAGCTCAATTCAATTCCTCCTTGAAGCTTGCTGTGCAGAGCATCGGCCGCAAGCTGTTGCCGACTCGCATATAAGTTCCGATTGCCGCTTAGACTGTGCGAGCCAGAACGTCGGTACTAAGGTTCTCGGAAAGAGGGTCAAAATTGAAGGTGCCGATCTAAATGATGCTTGAATCCGCCACCATCGCTCTGGCATGGATTGCAGTGACCGGCCTCTTGCCTTCTGCCGCAAGCGGGATGAGTTGTCGGCACCATATTCCTGCATAGTTTCGCCGGAGAGTATCGCCTAAGAGCGAACGAATTCTCAGCACACGAATCAGTGCTGCGAAATGGCCATGCGAATACCCACGACGTTCAGGCGATAAGAACGATCGCCCCGGCCTCGCTTGGCGGCGCGAATTAGCGTGGGTTGTCTTACGTCCCAAGCACCCCCTCTTGCAACCCGCCTGTTGCAGTTGCCGCTCAGCCAGGCGCTACCGTCCGTCGGCGCATTCTTGTAGTCGGGATTCCAGCAGTCTTGCACCCATTCCCAGACGTTGCCGCTCATGTCGAACAATCCCCAGGCATTGCCAAGGCGCATTCCGACCGCGTGGGTCATGTCGTCGCTGTTGGCGCCATACCAGGCCAACGCTGATGGGCCTCCCTCGCCGCAGAAGGTTAGGTTCTGCACACCGGCCCGGCACGCATATTCCCACTCTGCTTCAGACGGCAAACGGAACTTGACTCCGGTCCAATATCCCATTGCGTCGGCAAAATTATTTGCATCGTCCCATGAGATCTGGTCAACCGGGCGGGTGGGGCCCTTGAAGTCGCTTGGGTTAACGCCCATTACCTGCTGGTATTGCGCCTGCGTCACCTCGTATTTCCCTAGCCAGAAGCCGCGCAGACACACTTGGTGCACGGGTTTCTCAAAGCTCTCGCCTTCATTTGAGCCCATCATGAAGCAACCGCCTGGAATCCACACAAACTCCATGCCCGTTTTGGGCTCCTTCACAACGGTACCCGCAGCCGGGTCAGCCAGCGCGTTGCCCGTCATCAACAAGACAGCCATCGCGCACAAGAAATATTTCATTGCCCACCCCCGTATCCTTAAATTTGTGATTATTGACCTTAGCACATCGCGTATGCGGCAGAAACCGGAACAGGGTTCGAGCTGCAATCGAAAGCGAGGGTTGGGAGCAATCGTCGCTGCGGGACGATCGGGCCGCTGTCGGGCACGCCCTTCCCCTTGAATCATGTCCGGGTGCGGCGGCACCGGTGCAGTTAGCATGCAACGTACACCCAGAAGACGCCGCGGTTCCTTTTCGCAGATCATGTCGCGGTGTCTTGTTGCCAAACATGCAGTATGGTCAAGAAAGGCGATGCCGCGGCCGCCACCAACGAACACGCGGGCCCCGGTAGCTCATGGTGTCAAACGGGTCGGACACCAACAACCCCGCGCCCGGCTGCCGCTTGCGCAGCGCTTGGGTCGCGCCGGAGTGGCCTGCCTAACCAGCGTGAACAAGGCGCAAGCGCGCTAAACCGCTTGATATTCAATCTTTTTGGACTATCAATTAAAGCTCACCTACGGACAATCATTTGCCTTGTATCCGGCCGTGGTGCGGCTCTTCAGCAGGTTGGCAGAGCTACGCAGCCAGCGCTTTCAATGTTTGCTCCCTGTGAGAGTGGTGATGAAATCATGCCGGACGCGAGGAGGACCGCATTCTATTCAGGATGCCTAACCAGGAGAAAACAAATGTACAGGATGCTATATGTCGCGCCACTTGCGGCATTTCTGCTTACCGCATGCGTAGTGGCACCTGGCCGCCATGGCTCTGAATTGGTTGTGGCACCAGCGCTGCCAGTGGTTGTGGAATTGGGCGTAGAGCCGTACTACATTCAAGGCGGGTATTACTATTACTACCACAACGATCGCTGGAGTTACTCCAACGCAAGAAATGGCCCTTGGATGGATCTGCCCCGGGACCGCTACCCCCGGGAGGTCAGGTTTAGAGATCGTGGTGATGGCCGGGATAGGGATCGCGGTCATGATCGCCATGATCGGGACTAGCCTGCGCGTTTTGGCCGGATTGCCAGGTCGCTCGCGCGACAGAAAGGCAGCCGCAGGGTCTGCGAACCCTTGTGGATGCGCAGCACTTGTTATGCTCAGGCGTGCGCCGGAGATCGAATAGCTGCGCGCACGGGTTCCGGGGGCGGCGCGCCATGATATGAGACTGGGGCGCCTGGGCCTGATCGCCGACACGCACGGCCTGCTGCGGCCGCAAGCGGTGGAGGCCTTGCACGGCTGCACGCACATCATCCACGCCGGCGATATCGGCCGGCATGGCGACCACGCAAATGTCCTTGACGAGCTGGCCCGCATCGCTCCGGTCACGGCGGTGCGCGGAAACAATGACTATGGAGCTTGGGCGGATGCGCTGCCGGACACGGCGCGCCTCGAATTTTGCGGCGTCCATATCCATGTGCTGCACATCCTGGGCGAACTGGCCATCGACCCGGCGGCCGAGGGGGTTAAGGTGATCGTGTCCGGCCATTCGCATAGACCCAGGCTCGAAACCCGCGACGGCGTGCTCTATGTGAATCCCGGAAGCGCGGGTCCGCGCCGCTTCATGCTGCCGGTGTGCGTCGGCCGGCTGTGGGTGGCGGCCGGCCAGCCCAAGGCAGACCTGATCGAACTGAGGGTGTGAGGGGGGAGTGGCGTCGCTTTGCGTTCCCTTCGCCCCCTCGACTTCGGCACTTCACTCCGGTCCTCTCGCGCGACGCGGGAGAGGAGGACAAACGCGTTTGCCGAGTTGGTACGCATCGACGATCCCGAGCAGCCAACACACCGCCAGCAAAAAAGTGGCGGCCTTGGTGGTTGCGCTTCCCGAACTGCTCGAGGTCTGAGTGATCAGGTCCGAGATGCGGCCTGTATCAAGAGCGCCGCCTTCGGACCCAAGTCTGTCAAGGACGGCCGAAGCCTGCTGCATCACGCTGCCACCAATGATCCCCAGGCAGACCAGGCTGATGATCATCAGCGCAATACCACGGCGAAAATGTCTCAGGTATAGATGGCCTGCGCCGGGCAGCACGAGCGCGGACAAAAGCACTGCGGTCGTGGATCTCTTCATCACTTGGTTGCCTCATATTCGGGTGGATCCTTACCGAGCGCCGGAAACCGTAGTCTGTTCCCGGGTGGTGCCAGGCATTGCCGCGGGTCGCTACAGCCAACAGCATAAGCCATGCAACTGCGCGGCGTACAATCCTCCGTTTGGTTTTATTCGCGGATGCTGCACATGGCGCTCAAAGCCACGATCTACAAGGCCGATCTTCAGGTCGCCGATTTGGACCGGCACTATTACGCCGACCACGTGCTGACCATTGCGCGCCATCCATCCGAAACCGACGAGCGCATGATGGTGCGCCTGCTCATGTACGCTCTGCACGCGCAGGAAGGAATTTCCTTCACCAAGGGCCTGTTCGATGTGGACGAGCCGGACGTGTGGGTGAAGGATCTGACCGGCGCAATCAAACTGTGGATCGACATCGGCCAAATCGATGAAGCCCGCCTGCGCAAAGCCTGCGGGCGCGCCGAACAAGTGATCGCTCTGTGCTTCAGCGGCAGTTGCGAGGCATGGTGGAAGCATATTGAGAACAAACTGGAACGGCTGAGCAACTTGACCGTGCTGCAAATTCGCCCCGAAGCCAGCCAGGCATTGGCGGCGTTGGCCGAACGCAACATGCGGCTGCAATGCATCGTGCAGGATGGAGAAGTGTGGATCAGCACGGACGCGGCGCGTGTGCCGGTCCAACTGAAGCGGCTCAAGGTGTCGAATTAGACGACGGTCGGATTTCGGGTGGCACGCACTTGGACGTCCGAGGGTCGCAAAGGCAAATGGTACGCAAATCAAGCTTGGCTGCTCGGTCGCACTTTGACCAGCTGCAGGCAGGGAGGCGATTCAAACGGAACTTCTTCTTGCCTTGCGCCTTGGGGCTACGATCTCGGGCGAGCCTGTAGAACACTTTTTCTAATTGTTTCCTCGCACGGCGGCCATTGGCGTAGGACAGCGACGCACTTGCCGATGCCACAATGCCCAGGCGGGCGACGTTCGTTCGCGGCCCTTCAGCGCGCCTTCGATCTCGCGCAGGGAGTGCGCAGACCAGCATGGCGACGAACTGGCTCCAGCTTGGAATAGGCCTTTGCTTCGATACCAGTTCGCTGACGAAAATCTGCACGGCGTCTCGGTCTGATTCGGCCCCAATCCAATGAAATTGAAAGATGTGATCTGAGCACAAGTGCAGCCGGAAATCCGTGGCCGGCGTGCCGGCCAAGGGCAAACAGTCGGGATGGGTGCGGCTGCCTATGCTAGACTTGGCCCCATTCTTTCAGCTCCTCTTACCGCCTTGTTTCTATGTCCGGCAGCACACTCGGCAAACTTTTCTGCGTGACGGTTTTTGGCGAATCCCACGGTCCGGCCATTGGTTGCGTGGTCGATGGTTGCCCGCCGGGCATGAAACTGGGCGAGGATGATATCCAGCACGATCTCGATCGGCGCAAGCCCGGCACGTCGCGCCATGTCACCCAACGCAAGGAGTCGGACAGGGTAGAAATCCTGTCCGGCGTATTCGAAGGCCAGACCACCGGCACGCCCATCGCACTGCTGATACGCAATGAAGACCAGCGCAGCAAGGACTACGGCAACATCGCCGAGACTTTCCGACCCGGTCATGCGGACTATACCTACACGCAGAAATACGGCCTGCGCGATTACCGCGGCGGCGGTCGCTCGTCCGCGCGGCTGACCGCGCCCATCGTTGGCGCGGGAGCGATCGCCAGAAAATGGCTGATGGAGAAGTACGGCGTGATGATCCGCGGCTGCATGTCCGCACTCGGGCCCATCGAGATTCCGTTCGTGTCCTGGGATGACGTCAACAACAACCCGTTCTTCTCACCCAATGCTGCCATCGTTCCCGAGCTTGAAACCTATATGGACGGGTTGCGCAAGTCGGGCGACTCGGTCGGCGCGAAGATCACCGTGGTCGCGGAGAACGTTCCGGTCGGCTTGGGAGAGCCCTTGTACGACAAGCTCGACGCCGACCTTGCCCATGCCCTGATGGGTCTTAATGCGGTGAAAGGCGTGGAAATCGGCGACGGGATGTTGAGCGCTCGGCAGAAGGGCACCGAGCACCGCGATGAGATCACGCCCGCTGGATTTCTGAGCAATCACGCCGGTGGCGTGCTGGGCGGCATCTCCAGCGGCCAGCCTGTAGTCGCCCATATCGCCATCAAGCCCACCTCGTCCATCCGCCTGCCCGGCCGCTCGGTGAATTTGAAGGGCGAACCGATTGAAGTCGTCACCCACGGCCGCCATGATCCATGTGTCGGCATACGCGCCGCGCCTATTGCCGAGGCGCTGATGGCGATTGTCATCATGGATCATGCGCTGTGCCATCGGGCGCAGTGCGGGGATGTGGTGAGCGGGACACTGGTGATTCCAGGTAAGACCGCTCAATAGCCCCTGCTGCCATTCGGTTTTCGATAGTCGTTTCAGTGCGGCTCCACTTCGACGGAGTGGTCTGCCGATAAACGTGATCTTGCCGCTTTCGAAAATTCCTCCTGTCCATCGTTTGGTGCTGCCCGGACGCTTCTCATTACGTACAACTGTCCATCGCATAGCGGCACCGGCTTGTATGCAGGCACCCTGGACAGGGAAGGGCGCTGTTCTGCCCATGACTGGCGTCAGTGCTGCGGCGGCGGCGCGACTTCGCCTTTATGCATTCCGGATCGGGGAGTTTGTTGTCCGTCATATAAGCGGCCACGGCGTATAAGCGATTTTTCGATTTCCACCGCGATGAACGTGATCGATGACAGGATCAGGCAAAAGCCCAGTTCGCCCAGGCTGAGGGGGGCAGTCTTGAAGATGGGTTGGAGGAGGGGCAAGTAGAGTACGGCCAGTTGCAGGACAAAGGTGAGCAGCACGGCGCCCAGCAGCGCAAGGTTGCTGCGTATGCCTTGAGTGAAAAGGGACTCGCGCTCAGAACGGATGGCCAGCACGTGGCCCATTTGTGAGAGGGTCAACACGGTGAATACCATGCTCTGCCAGTGTGCATTGTTGTCGTGCAGGGCCCAGGCCTGGGCAAATAGAGAAACCCCGCCCATGAGCAGACCCACCCATAGGACATGCTGCCAGATGCCGTGGGAAAACAGGCTTTCGCTGGGCGGGCGGGGCGGGCGCTGCATCAGGCCTTTCTCCTCCGGCTCCACGGCGAGCGCAAGACCGGGCAAACCGTCGGTCACCAGATTAATCCACAAAATATGGATCGGCAGCAGCGGGATGGGCAAGCCGAGAAAAGGGGCGAGGAACAGCACCCAGATTTCCCCCGAGTTGCTGGTCAGCGTGTATTTGACGAACTTGCGGATGTTGTCGAAGATGTGCCGCCCTTCGCGCACGGCGGCGACAATGGTGGCGAAGTTGTCATCCAGCAGGCTCATGTGAGCGGCCTCGCGCGCCACCTCGGTGCCGCCCTTGCCCATGGCAACGCCGATGTTCGCCACTCTTAGCGCCGGCGCATCGTTCACCCCATCTCCGGTCATGGCGACGAATTCACCTTTGGCCTGCAAGGCCCGCACGATCTTGATTTTCTGTTCCGGGTTGATGCGGGCATACACGCGCACGCGCTCCACCTCGGCCTCGAATTCTATCGCCGACAGGCGCTCGAGCTGGGCGCCGGTCAGGACCTTGCCGCCCTCGTCGATGATGCCCAGTCGGCCGGCGATGGCGCGGGCGGTGGCGGGATGATCGCCGGTTATCATGACCGGCCTGATCCCTGCAGTCTGGCACGCGGCAACCGCAGCAGCGGCTTCCGGCCGCGGCGGGTCGATCAGGCCGGCAAAGCCCAGGAAGACGAGTTTGGTTTCCACTGTGTCGGGACTGAGCGCGTCGGGCAGACGGGCCAGGCGACGCTGAGCGAAGGCCAGCACCCGCAAGCCCTGCCTGGCCAGGTTTTCAGCCTCGGCATGCCGTTTGCCTGGATCAAGTGCGGCGAGGCCTCCGGCTCCGAGCTGATTGGTGCAGCGCGGCAAGATCGATTCTGGTGAGCCCTTCACCCATACCGTCACTTCATCGCCGTCGCGGTGCAGCGTGCTCATGCGCGCACGCTCAGAGTCAAACGGAAGCTCGGCGATTCTGGGAGTTTGCCGCTCCAGCTCAGGCTTGAAATAACCCGCTTGATGCGCCGCCATGAGCAGCGCGGTTTCAGTGGGGTCACCGGACGGCTGCCCGGATTCGGCCACCGTCGCGTCATTGCACAGGGCCATTGCCAAACCCAACTCATGCCACGGAGTGGTGGAATGGTCAGGCAGGGCGCGGCGTAATTCAGCGTGCGCCAGCAGCGCATCGACCTGCATCTTGTTCTGGGTGAGCGTGCCAGTCTTGTCCGAGCAGATAACGGTGACGGAGCCCAGGGTTTCCACTGCGGGCAGGCGGCGGATCAGGGCATGGTGCCGCACCATGCGGGCAGCGCCCAGGGCCAAGGAAATGGTCACGACTGCGGGCAAGGCCTCGGGAATGGCAGCCACCGCGAGGCTGATGGCGGTCAGCAGCATGAGGAGCGGCGGCTCTCCGCGCAGCCAGCCCGTGACAAAGATGATGGCGCAGATGGCCAGTACAGCTAAAGCCAGCTTCCGGCCAAACTGGGCCAGCCGTTGTTGCAGCGGGGTCTTGCCTTCTTCACCGCCCAGCAGGGAGGCAATGCGGCCCAGTTCGGTCTGCATGCCGGTCGCGACCACCAAGCCCTGCGCCCGGCCATAGGTGACCAGGGTGCCTTTGTAGGCCATGTTGATGCGATCCCCCAGGCCGGTATCCATTGTTTCCAGAGGGGCGGTTTTCTTTTCCACCGGTTGGGATTCGCCAGTTAGTGCGGCTTCATTCAGCTTGAGGGATGCGAGGTTTGCCAGCCGCAGGTCAGCCGGTACCACGTTGCCGGCTTCCAGTTCCACCAGATCGCCTTTCACCAGCGTGCGCGAATCAACGATATGGAGCTGACCGTCGCGGACCACCCGGGCCTGCGGGGCACCCATTTGCTTGAGCGCGGCCATGGCCCGCTCGGCCCGGTATTCCTGAACGAAGCCGATCAAGCCATTGAGAAACACAATCACGACAATGGCGATGCTGTCCTGCGGATCGCCGATCAAGCCGGCAATGACGGCCGCCGCGACAAGCACCAGTATCATGAAATCGGTGAATTGGCGGACCAGTATGATGAGGGGACTTCTTGCCTGCGTGCCGGTCAGTACGTTGGGGCCGTATCGCAACAGACGGTCCGCGGCTTTGTTTGCTGTCAAGCCAGAAGCCGTGTCGGTTTCAAGCAGGCCGGCAACCTGCGCAATGCCCAGTTCGTGCCAGCGCGAGGCCGCTTTGGAATCCGGTTGCTTGTCCTTCGAGTTGTGCTCGGGCTTGGTGGGAAGCATCGATGCTTTCGCAGGGTCCGGTGAAAGATGACCAGGCAATTTCAAGGATAATCCAGTCCATGAAAGAAGTCCCTTATTGGCGCCTGTCCGGTTTCTATTTCTTTTATTTTGCTTTCGTCGGCGCCATGGCCCCTTTCTGGGGACTGTATCTCGAGTCCCTGTCGTTCAGCGCGTTTCAGATCGGCGTGTTGATGTCGCTGCTGCAGGTGATGCGCATCTTCGCGCCCAACATTTGGGGCCACATCGCAGACCACACTGGCAAGCGCGTGGCCATCGTCCAGATCGCGGCATTGGGCAGCCTGCTGTGCTACAGCGGCGTGTTTTTCGGCGTGTCGTTCTGGTGGTTGTTTATCGTGATGGCAGGGATGAGTTTTTTCTGGAGCGCTTCGCTGCCCCTGGTGGAGGCAACGACGCTTTCGCACCTGAAAACCAACACTCAACACTATGGCCGGATCCGTTTGTGGGGTTCGATTGGCTTCATTCTGGTGGTGCTCGGACTGGGCTACTGGTTCGATTACCGGCCGGTGGCAGATCTGCCTTGGGCCGTGCTGGGATTCGTCGTTGGCATCGTACTGTTTGCCCGTCGCATACCGGAAGCCGCAATCGAAGTTCATGCCAACGATGATCTGCCGGTATGGGGCATCGTCCGCCGACCGGAAGTATGGTCCCTGCTCGCAGCCTGTTTCCTGATGGCGGCAGCGCACGGACCGTACTACACCTTCTATTCCATCTATCTGGTCGATCATGGTTACGCCAAGTCCACCGTTGGATGGTTGTGGGCGCTGGGTGTGTTGTGCGAGATCGGGGTATTCCTGTGGATGCCGCACATTGCGCAACGCCTGCGTATGGAGGCCATTCTGCTGGCTACCTTCGCGATTGCTGTTGTGCGCTTTCTGCTGATCGCCTGGGCAGTGGACAGCCTGCCTGCGGTGCTGCTTGCCCAAATTCTGCACGCAGCGACATTCGGCGCGTATCACTCGGCGGCGGTGGCCTTGATACACCGGCACTTCCGCGGGCGCCACCAGACGCGCGGCCAGGGCTTGTACAACAGCATTGCTTTTGGCGCCGGGGGCACGCTAGGGGGGCTCTATTCAGGTGCGGCGTGGGAAAGCCTGGGGCCCCACGCTACGTTCAGCATTGCTGCGGTCTGCGCCGGACTGGCGTTTGTGCTGGTGGCGTGGAAAGGTCAGGGCGAGAGACTCGAAGCGAAGTGCGCCTAGTTGGTCAGTCAGAGTATAATTTCAATCTTTTCCGCAGCTTAGGCAAGTCTCATGGCAGGCCGCACGCTCTACGACAAACTCTGGGATTCGCACGTGGTGCACACCGAAGCGGATGGCACCACGCTGCTTTACATAGACCGGCATCTGGTGCATGAAGTTACCAGCCCGCAGGCCTTCGAGGGCCTGAAGCTGGCCGGCCGCAAGCCCTGGCGGGTCGGCGCTTCGGTGGCGGTGGCCGATCACAATGTGCCGACCACGGATCGCGCCCGGGGCATCGGCGATCCGGTGTCGCGCCTGCAGGTGGAAACCCTGGATGCCAACTGCGCCGAGTTCGGCATCCTCGAATTCAGGATGGACGACATTCGCCAGGGTATCGTTCACGTGATCGGTCCCGAAGAGGGGCTGACCCTGCCCGGCATGACTGTGGTGTGCGGCGATTCGCACACGTCCACCCACGGCGCATTCGGTGCGCTCGCGCACGGCATCGGCACTTCCGAAGTCGAGCACGTGCTCGCTACCCAATGTCTGGTGCAGAAGAAATCCAGGGCCATGCGCATTGCCGTGGAAGGTGAGCTGGGACGAGGGGTGACGGCCAAGGATGTGGCGCTGGCCATCATAGGCAAAATCGGCACCGCAGGCGGCACCGGTTATGCGCTGGAATTCGCCGGCTCGGCCATTCGCAGCCTGAGCATGGAAGGGCGCATGACCCTGTGCAACATGGCCATCGAGGCGGGCGCGCGTGCCGGCATGGTGGGGGTGGATGAGAGGACCATAGAGTACGTGCGCGGCAGGCCCTTCGCGCCCAAGGGCCAGCTATGGGACAAGGCAGTGGAGTACTGGAAAACCCTTGTGTCGGATCCTGACGCGCAATTCGATGCCGAAGTCCTCCTGGATGCTGCCGGCATCAAGCCCCAGGTCACCTGGGGGACCTCACCCGAGATGGTGGTCGCCGTCGATGGCAAGGTGCCCGATCCAGCACATGCGCTGAGTGAGGTTAAGAAGCACGACTGGGAACGGGCGCTCAAGTACATGGGGCTGGAAGCAGGGACGCCCGTCGCGCAGATTTACGTTGACAAGGTGTTCATTGGCTCGTGCACGAATTCGCGCATCGAAGACTTGCGCGAGGCCGCTGCCGTGGTCAAAGGAAGGCAGAAAGCCGCCAGCGTGAAGCTGGCCATGGTCGTTCCGGGCTCCGGGCTTGTGAAAAAACAGGCTGAAGATGAGGGCCTGGATCGGATATTTCTCGATGCCGGGTTTGAATGGCGTGAGCCGGGCTGTTCCATGTGTCTGGCGATGAATGCCGACCGGTTGGAGCCGGGCGAGCGCTGTGCCTCCACCTCCAACCGCAACTTCGAGGGGCGGCAAGGAGCGGGCGGGCGCACCCATCTGGTCAGTCCCGCCATGGCGGCAGCGGCTGGCATAGCCGGCCACTTTGTCGATGTCAGAAGATTTTAGCCCGACCCTGCAATCGACGCTGACGTGCCCGCAGTGCGGTGCAGCGTCGACCTGCACCATGCCGGTCGACGCCTGCCAGGTGCTGCTTAAGTGCCCGGTCTGCAAGGCACTGTTGGAGCCCAAGCCGGGTGACTGTTGTGTTTTTTGTAGTTATGGGGATGTGCCATGTCCCCCCGTGCAATTGAACAGGAGAACATCATGCGCGTGTTGACGATTATTCTGGCCCTTGTAGGTGCGGTAAGTTTTTCCGCCTGCAATACCGTGCGCGGCATGGGCCAGGATATAGAAAAAGCGGGCGAGGCCGTGAAGAACGCCGGCAGCAGATAAGATGAACGCCTTCACCCGTCACGTGGGCCTGGTGGTGCCGCTGGATCGCGCCAACGTGGACACGGATGCCATCATTCCCAAGCAGTTCCTGAAATCGATCAAGCGATCGGGCTTCGGCCCCAACCTGTTTGATGAGTGGCGTTATCTGGACGTAGGCGAGCCGGGCAAGTCGAATCACGACCGTCCGCTCAATCCGGACTTCGCGCTGAACCAGCCCCGCTATCAGGGCGCGTCCGTGCTGCTGGTGCGCGAGAATTTCGGCTGCGGTTCAAGCCGCGAGCACGCGCCGTGGGCGCTGGACGATTATGGCTTTCGGGCGATTATCGCCCCCAGCTTTGCCGACATCTTCTTCAACAACTGCTTCAAGAACGGCTTGTTGCCCATTGTGCTCGATTCAGTCATCGTGGATCGGCTGTTTCGCGAATGTGAGGCGCATGAGGGTTACGCGCTGACGGTGGACCTGCGCCGGCAGACCGTCACCACGCCCACCGGCGAAGTCCTCGGCTTCAGCGTGGACGAGGGCCGCAAACACCGGCTGCTCAACGGCCTGGATGACATCGACCTGACCCTGCTGCAGAGCGACAAGATCAAGGCCTACGAAGAACGGCGCAAACTCGAAGCGCCTTGGCTGTTTACTTAACCATCAGGGACACAAGGCGCGCGAGGATTTGGTTGACCCGCGTGCCCTTTGTACTTTGTGCTGAAAAGGGGCTTATGAAGCTAGCAGTACTACCCGGCGACGGCATCGGCCCGGAAATCGTGGCCCAGGCGGTGAGGGTATTGAACGTCCTGAAGGCAGACGGCATGAAGATCGAAATGGAACAGGCGCCGATCGGCGGTGCGGGCTATGACGCAGCCGGTGACCCGCTTCCGGAAGCGACCCTCGGGCTCGCACGCGAAGCCGATGCCGTGCTGCTGGGCGCGGTTGGCGGACCCAAGTACGACACGCTCGATCGGCCCCTGCGCCCGGAGCGCGGCCTGCTGCGCATTCGCAAGGAACTCAATCTCTTCGCCAATCTGCGTCCCGCGCTGCTGTATCCGGAACTTGCTTCCGCCTCCAGCCTCAAGCCGGAAGTGGTGTCCGGCCTGGACATCATGATCGTTCGTGAGCTGACCGGTGACGTGTATTTTGGCCAGCCCCGCGGCATCGAGGTCAGACCAAATCCGAGTGGAGGGAGCGAACGGGTGGGTTTCAACACCATGCTTTACGCCGAGTCCGAAGTTCGCAGGGTAGCCAACGTGGCATTTGGTATTGCGATGAAGCGTGCGAAGAAGCTGTGCTCGGTGGAGAAGGCCAACGTGCTGGAATGTTCCGAGCTCTGGAAAGAGGTAGTGATCGAGACTTCGAAACAGTATCCCGAGGTGGAGCTGTCGCATATGTACGTGGACAATGCCGCCATGCAGCTGGTGCGCAATCCCAAGCAATTCGATGTGATCGTGACCGGCAACATCTTCGGCGACATCCTGTCTGACGAAGCCTCAATGCTTTCGGGCTCGATCGGTATGCTGCCCTCAGCCTCGCTGGATGCGAACAACAAGGGCATGTACGAGCCCATCCACGGCTCGGCGCCAGATATTGCGGGAAAGAACCTCGCTAATCCGCTGGCCACAATTCTGTCTTTGGGCATGATGTTCCGCTACACCCTCAACGACGCGACAACGGCTAACAGGATCGAGGGCGCGGTAAGGAAAGCGATTGCCCAGGGCTATCGCACCGGCGACATCTGGACCGAAGGCACGAGCAAAGTTTCGTGCAGCAAGATGGGTGATGCGGTGGTGGCGGCTTTAGGCTAGGGGTTAGGAATCAGGGTACAGGGCAGGGGTTTATGCCCGCGGCCTTCAAGCGCATATCCCTAACCCCTATACACAGGAGACAGCAAAATGATGAAGGTAGGTCTGATCGGCTGGCGCGGCATGGTGGGTTCCGTGCTGATGGGCAGAATGAAGGAAGAAAAGGATTTCAGTCTTGTCGATCCGGTGTTTTTCACCACCTCCGACCGGGGCGGCAAGGGCCCGGACATCGGCAAGGAAGTACCGCCACTGAGGGACGCCCGATCCATCGATGAACTGAAGCAGATGGACGCGATCATCTCTTGCCAGGGGGGCGAGTACACCACCGGGATCTACCCCAAGCTCCGCCAGTCAGGATGGAAAGGCTACTGGATCGATGCCGCGTCTACCCTGCGCATGGAGAAGGATTCGGTCATCATCCTCGACCCGGTCAACAAGGCGGTCATACAGGATGCGCTGGCCCGTGGCGGCAGGGACTTCATTGGCGGCAACTGTACGGTGTCGCTCATGCTGATGGCCTTGGGTGGCCTGTTCAAGGCCGATCTTGTGGAATGGATCGCCGCCATGACCTATCAGGCCGCTTCCGGCGCCGGCGCCCAGAACATGCGGGAACTGTTGACTCAGATGGGCGAACTGCACCGCGTGTCCAAGGCTTTGCTCGACGACCCCGCTTCGGCCATATTGGACATCGACCGCGAGGTGGCGGGCACATTGCGCGACGATTCCTTCCCCGATGAAAATTTCGGCGTGCCGCTGGCTGGTTCGCTGATCCCCTGGATTGACAAGGATCTGGGCAATGGCCAGTCCAAGGAAGAGTGGAAAGGCATGGCGGAGACTAACAAGATCCTGGGCAAAAGCGCCGCGCCGATCCCCATCGACGGGCTCTGCGTGCGGATCGGCGCGATGCGCTGCCATTCCCAGGCCTTGACCGTCAAACTCAAGAAGGACGTGCCGGTCGGGGAAGTGGCAGCTCTGTGTGCGGCCCACAATGACTGGGTCAAGGTGGTGCCCAACGAACGCGAGGCGTCCATGCATCACCTGACTCCGGCGGCTGTCACCGGGACGCTTACCGTGCCGGTTGGACGGTTCCGCAAGCTGGCCATGGGGAGCGACTACCTGTCTGCCTTCACGGTGGGCGATCAGCTCCTGTGGGGGGCCGCGGAACCCCTGCGCCGGATGCTGCGTATCCTCTTGGAGCGGTGAACCAACAGTATTTTCCGCAGAAGAGCTCGACAGGGCGCGGTTTTTGCTAAAGAATCCCCAATGTTGAGCCGTCAAAGTGAGTGTTAAGACTTCGACAGCCTTATGCAGGACTATCCCGGGAGGAATTACAGGATGAAATTGCGTCCCATCACACGCCATTTAGTTGCTGGCGCAATACTGATGGCTTTGCCGATATGGACAGAGGCAGCCGGTCTGGGAAAACTGGTCGTGCATTCGGCCCTGGGACAGCCCCTTGCCGCCGAAATCGACCTCGTTGCGGCAGACAAGGCTGAACTGGACAGCATCAGCGCAAGCCTAGCCAACGTACAGGCTTTCCAGGATGCGAAGATCGATTTCGCGCCGGCATTGTCGAATCTGCGCTTTGCCGTGGAAAGGAAACCCAATGGAAAGGCAGTGCTCAAGGTAACCTCCACCAAGCCGGTGAATGATCCTTTTCTCGACATGCTGGTGGAACTTAACTGGGCGTCCGGCCGTCTGGTGCGTGAATACACGTTGCTGTTGGATCCGCCCGGAGTGACCCCAAGCCAGACGGTCGCCCCGGTTGCCGTCAGCGCGCCAGTCGCCAAGGCAGCAGCGGCGGGCCCGGTGCCAACCGAAGCGGCGACGACGCCGATTCCCGGCGAAGCCGCCCCCACCACGGCCAGGAAACACGCGGGCAAGGCCGCCGAGCCCCGGCCCAAGACAGCGCGCGCCGAGGCAAGGCACGCGGCGGCGAAAGCCAGAAGGGCAGCAGCTGCCGGCCCCACGGAAGGTCCGGTCCGGGTCAAGCGGGGAGACACCTTGAGCAAGATCGCCAAGCGGGTGAAGCCTGGAGGGGTGACGCTCGATCAGGCATTGGTCGGCTTGTTCCAGGCTAACGGCGACGCGTTTGAAGGCAACATGAACCGCCTCAAGGCAGGAGCCAGGTTGAAGGTCCCGCAGGCCGACGAGATGGCCCTGGTCAGCGCACAAAAGGCGCGCCAAGAGATCCAGCTTCAGGCGTCGGATTGGCAGAGCTACCGGCAGAAATTGGCCGAAGGCGTGGCCAAGGCCCCAGAGGTTCCGGCCAAGAAGGGGCAGGCCAGCTCCGGAAAAATCACCACCAAGGTGGAGGACAAGTCTCATCCCAAACCAGCTGAACCCAGGGATGTGCTGAAGTTGTCCAAGGCGGTGACGCCGCCGACTTCCGCTGCTGGCGCCACCGCACAGGCGGAAGCGGCCAGGAGGCAGGCCGTCGAAGACGCCAAGGCCGCAGATGCGCTGGCCAAGGCCAAGGCCCAGAAGGAGGCCAGCGAGCGCGCCGCAATACTGGAAAAGCAGATCCAGGACATGCAGAAACTGGTGGAAGAAAAGAGCAAGAAGCAAGAAGCGGCCAAGGCTGCCGCGTCTGCAGCGAAGCCCAGTAAGGTTGTTCCCGCCCCGGCAGTTGCGGCCCCAACAGAAAGCCCCAGTTGGACGGACACGATCAAGGACAACCCACTCTACATGCTGGGCGCGGGCGCAGTCGTCCTGCTGGGCGGCGCACTGTGGTGGATGATGGCCGGCACGCGGCGCAAAAAGCCGATCAGTACGTTTGACGACAGCATGATGACTGCGGGTGACCTCAAACCCAGCACCATCGTGGGTGGAGCATCCGGCGGCGCGGTAAATACAGGCGACACCTCTTTCCTGACCGATTTCAGTCAAGCGGGGATGGGAAATATCGACACTCACGATGTCGACCCGATTGCTGAAGCCGAGGTCTACATGGCTTATGGGCGTGATGCCCAGGCTGAGGAAATCCTCAAGGAAGCCCTCAACAAGACCCCGGATCGACAGGAAATTCGTGTCAAGCTGTTGGAAATCTACGCCGCGCGCAAGAATGTCGACGTGTTTGAGAAGCTTGCCCGCGAATTGCATGCAGCGGTTGGCGATGAGGAATCGCCGATCTGGCAAAAGGCCGCGGAGATGGGCCGCGCGCTGGACCCCGGCAATCCTCTGTATGGAGGCAAGCCAGCTCAGGCCGAAGAAATTTCTGAAGCGGGCATCCCGGTTGCTGCAGCAGCGGCCTCTTCAGCCGAGTTGCTTGCGGCTGGGCCGTCCCCGGTGGAACCGTTGCCCGCCGAGGAATCTCCCGAAGCGATGGCATTTGAAACCGCTGGCCAGGTGCTGAATTTCGACAGCCACGTGGACACCATCAGCGGCAATGTGGACGTTCCGGAGCAGGAGGCGAGTGAATTCGCCGAGACGCTGGCTGGATTGAACTTCGACATCGCCGATCTCGACATCAAGCCGGAAACAGAGGAGAAGCACGGCCTCGATCTGGGGACGGACCTGGGCGCCGAAGAGGATGAGCACAAGCTGGATTTCAGCGGCCTTGATCTGAACCTGAATGAGGAGCTGCCGGACGAGGACATGGACGAGGTAACCACCAAGCTGGATCTGGCTCGCGCCTACCTGGAGATGGGTGACAAGGAAGGGGCCCGGGAAATCCTGCAGGAAGTGATTGCGGAAGGCAACATCAACCAGCAGGCCAGTGCGCGCAGCATGCTCGGCAGTCTGTAAGGCTTTACAAGTGGCTTACCCCAAGCCATAGTTCCCGGCTATGGCGAATTTATCCTTCAACCGCCGGGGCTTGCACCCGGCGGTTTCCATTTTATGCTGGCTCCTTTACGCCCTGACCGTGGAATGGGCAAGGGGCTTTGCCGTTGCCGGGCTCGCCGCCCTGACGGCGCTTGTGTGCGTGAGCCAGCCGGATACGCGGTCCGCCTTTCTGCGCCTGCTCAAACGCAGCCGCTGGCTATTCCTGTCCGTGGCCGTAGTTTATGCCTGGACCATGCCCGGCGTCTGGATCTGCCCTCAACTGGGCGGACTTAGCCCCAGCGGCGAAGGCCTTGCCTTGGGAGGCGAGCGCATCACCCGGCTCAGCCTGCTGCTGGCAGCCTTGGCATTGCTGTTGCAAAAGGTGTCCCGCGACGATCTGGTGTATGGGCTTTATATGCTGGCTTGGCCCTTTGTGAAACTTGGTTTTGACCGGCGGGCGTTCGCGGTGCGACTGGCCTTGGCGCTGGAATGGGCCCGGTCATCCAGCGCCCGCACCAGGGCAGGTATTAGCGATGCCCTTCAAGCGGCACTGCGAGAGCCGCAAGCAGGGCCCGACGAGATTGCCATTCAATCCCGTGCCTTGGCTTGGCGCGATGGCGTGGCCCTCTTTATGATGCTGGCGCTGTTCCGGGCAAGCCTTTGATCCGGGTTGCCGTTGGCCTGGAGTATGATGGCCGGTCCTTTTGCGGCTGGCAGTCCCAGCCCTCTGGATGCGGAGTGCAGGATGCCCTCGAGCGGGCTACGGCGGAAATTGCCGGTCACCCGGTTTCGGTCATTGCGGCGGGCCGCACTGACACCGGTGTTCATGCCAGCTACCAGGTGGCCCATTTCGATACGCTGGTGGAGCGTCCATTGAGCGCCTGGGTGAGAGGGGTAAACAGCCATCTGCCGCACGGGATGGCCGTACTGTGGTCGAGGACCATGCCGGAGGCATTTCACGCCCGGTTTACGGTGGAGGAACGCGGGTATCGGTATGTCCTGCTGAATCATCCGGTGAGGCCCGGCATGATGTCGGGAAGAATCGGCTGGCATCACCGGTCCCTGGATGAAAAGCTGATGAGCCAGGCGGCGGGCCTGTTGCTGGGACGCCATGATTTTTCCGCGTTCCGCGCCGCCGAGTGCCAGGCCAGCAGTCCGGAAAAGGAACTGCGCCAAGCGGGCGTGCGGCGCAGGGGCGACCACCTGGTATTCGATTTTCGCGCAGACGGCTTTCTGCATCACATGGTGCGTAATATGGTTGGAGCGTTGGTGCATATTGGGGCGGGTGGAGCGGATCCGGAATGGATGAATGAACTGTTGAACGACAAGGACCGGACACGGGCCGCACCGACCTTCATGGCGGATGGGTTGTACCTGTCGCATATCCGGTATCCTGCCCAATTTGACTTGCCGTCGTCAGGACGTTTGACATGGCCGTGCGGGTAAAGATTTGCGGGATCACGCGGCTGGAGGATGTGCGCGCAGCCTGCGACGCGGGGGCCGATGCTCTGGGTTTCGTGTTCTACGCTGGGAGCCCGCGCCATGTTTCGATCGAGCACGCCCGTGCCCTGGTCGGAGCGTTGCCTCCCTTTGTCACCAGCGTGGGGCTGTTTGTGGATGCGCCCTCGGATTTTGTCAGACAGGTGCTCAAAGACGTGCCATTGGACCTGCTTCAGTTTCACGGCGATGAAGCTCCGGGTGACTGCCGCAGCTTCGGGCGACCCTATGTGAAGGCGGTGCGGGTCAGAGCGGGCACTGATTTGCTAAAATATGCGGTCGATTATCAGGATGCCTCGGGCCTCCTCCTGGATGCCTATGTTCCGGATGTTCCCGGAGGAACAGGAGCGCGGTTTGACTGGCGTCTGGTCCCGGCCCACTTTCCCAAACCCGTGGTGCTTTCCGGCGGCTTGACGCCCGAAAACGTGGCCGCGGCGGTCAGGCGGGTCCAACCCTGGGCAGTGGATGTTTCGAGCGGCGTGGAACAGACCAAGGGTGTCAAGGATGCGGCCAAGCTGGTCGCCTTTATCGCGAACGCAAAACATGCAGGTGGCGTGCCGCAACCCTGAACGACCAAGGCAAGGGAAAGAAGATCTGCGCGGGTTCCTGTTTTTCTTGTCCCTGTTTTCCGCAACTTGGCCTTGTACATGTAGGTGTATGGAAGAGTTGGCACCATGAAACTGACCGATTTACCTGACTCCCACGGCCATTTCGGCCCTTATGGCGGCATCTTTGTCGCCGAGACGCTGATGGCCGCGCTGGAGGAATTGCGCGTCGAATACGACAGGGCGCGGAACGACCCCGAGTTCATTGCCGAGTTCGAGTATGAACTCAAGCACTATGTCGGCCGCCCCAGCCCGGTCTATCATGCCCGGCGCCTGTCCGAACAATACGGCGGTGCGCAGATTTACCTCAAGCGCGAAGACCTCAACCATACGGGGGCGCACAAGATCAACAACACCATCGGCCAGGCCCTGCTTGCCCGGCGCATGGGCAAGAAGCGCGTGATTGCGGAAACTGGCGCGGGCCAGCACGGCGTAGCCTCGGCCACCGTTGCCGCGCGTTATGGCATGGAATGCGTAGTCTATATGGGCGAAGAAGATGTAGCCCGCCAGTCACCCAATGTGTTTCGCATGAAGCTGCTGGGCGCCACTGTAGTGCCCGTATCCTCGGGCTCAAAAACCCTGAAGGATGCCTTGAACGAAGCCATGCGCGACTGGGTCACCAACGTCGAATCGACCTTCTACATTCTCGGCACCGCCGCTGGTCCGCATCCCTATCCCATGCTGGTGCGCGATTTCCAGTGTGTGATCGGGCGCGAGGC
>DASQBT010000234.1:0-7811 GCA_035635075.1 Thiobacillaceae bacterium
CAGCGCCAACGTCAATTGGCACTCGGCGATCACCACCGTGATTGGCGTACCAATAAAAATCAAGCCAATGCCTCTACCAGAGCGGATGAGCGATTATGAGCAAGAGGTGGTGCCACTCGCTCCAGAATTCCAGCGTTTGCCTCTTGAGGTGGCAATCGAGCTTGCCCGAAAGGCTGTGGCCAAAACCCCAAGCTCTTCCGCAAGGGAACAACTGCAGGAATATATCGCGGAGCTGCAGCGGATCGGGTACCGCGTTGATGAAAGATATTCAGAGTATTTTAAATCAATGCTGGTGGCGACAAAAAACATTCTGGATGTCCAGAAGAAAATCGACGTAGTTAAGGATATACTTGAGGCATCTGAGCACTTTGTGATTGAACAACAAGGAATTTGGGGCGATCAGGAGTGGGAAAAACATCTGCATGTACTCGCACAAAAGGGTTTCGAAACTTCAAAAGAATTTCTCGGTTATTATGGAGACGTAACTGAGTCAATGAAGGAAATCTACAGCGCCGCGGCCAAAACAAGAAATGCTAATGAAGTGTTGAACGAAATTACAACTCACACTGTGGCTTTCCTGGCGGACGAGAAGGCAGTATGGGATCATTCTGCTTGGGAAGAGTTTTTGAAAGATCTGCAAGGACTTGGTTTGCAATGGAACCAGGAACAGACGACCTATCTCGGTAACCTGCTTGAGGCTGGGAAGCGGCTCTATTTAGCAGCCTTCGGGATTAAGAGTCAGGTTCAATAGCATCGCCGGGAATATGACCTCCGTCATGTCTCAAAAATGTCCGTTTTTGATACACACTTTCCCGCATAGCTGCATGTCTTGGGCTCTTGCCAGGGTGTGAAGTTTCCGGTCCATCCCTCGATTACGCATGACCTCCCGCCTAAATTAACATTAAAGTAACCTTGTGCAATATAGCGACCATATAAAACTACTAAAACTAACCGCATATTTTTGCATATTGTTGAGCAAGCGTTTTATAAACCCATAATATCGATGTGGGCGCAGAACCCACAGCGTGTCATTTCCAAGCAGGTTGGATTTAAGCTGTCCTCGAAGCGTACTTATGCTGTGAAATTTACGCGGGTGACGACTGTGTCGTTTTACACGGCCCGCGCGAAAATCTCGT
This sequence comes from Thiobacillaceae bacterium, assembly GCA_035635075.1. Taxonomy (GTDB): domain Bacteria; phylum Pseudomonadota; class Gammaproteobacteria; order Burkholderiales; family Thiobacillaceae; genus DASQBT01. Next base: position 1,137 of record DASQBT010000234.1, read on the forward strand.
AGGCACGGGAATCGACGACGCCGTGGATGCCCTGGATCGGCGAGTGGAGTTCAAAGTGCCGCACTGCTGATCCCGTTCGCGCATGGAGGCGAGGAAGCGCCGCCTCGCTACGTTCGCCGCAAGCAAGGCGCATTTTGCAGCAACGGTGCCTCAGCTCAGAGCCTATTGCGTCGGCAATAGCGTCGGCTTGGTTTCCTTCATCACCGGCGGGGGGTTCCACTTCCCGGTCAGGGCATCGCTCTTCGGCGCATAGAGCCGCATGGTGAGGTTGAATGGCCCCTTCGGCGCCGGCAGCCAGTTCGCTTCTTTGTCAGCGCCAGGATTAGCGTTCTGGAAGTAGAGGTCGAGGGAGCCATCCGAGTCGGATTTGAACGGCATCCAGCTGCTGACTGCGAACCGGTTGAGGCTGTTTGCTACTTGGTAGCCCTCGCTATCATACAATGTGATCGACCAGAAGGCGCTCACCGGCGGCGTGGCGCCCTTGTCGAAATGGAGGACATACGCGTTCGCACCATCCAACGGTTTTCCTGTCTCGTCCGCGAGGTTAATCGGATAGATCGCGTCCTCTGGCAAGTTCGCGCCGAGACCGAGCTGGGTGATGATTGCACGCTTCAAGTAATAGTTGCCATAGACGCCCATCGTGTCGGTGTTCATCGACCAACCATTGGCGACGCGGGCAAGGCTGGGGAGCTTCCACGCCATCAGCTTCAAGGCGTCCTTGGGTGCGGTCTCTAGTCCGGCCTTGATCGCAGGATCGACCCTGTCGATGTCGAAACTCTTGCCCCTCTCGATCCCGATCCGCTGCATCTGGGCGAGTATCGGTTGATCGGTGATGTGGGGCGGCTGGAGCTTGAGGATTTCGGCGGCGTAGGCGAAGAACTTGCCGGCCGGCATTGTGTCGACCGCGATCTTCGGCGGCGTCTTCATGTCGACGGCCGGATCGACGGTGCCGACGATAGGCTCGGCGGCCTTACCCCAGTGCGAGATCGGCGAGACCTTGAAACCGGCCTGGATTTTGTTCACGGCTTCGTAGTCGGCTGGGCCATCAGTCTTGGTGCGGCCGATGATCCAGACATACGGCGTGGGCGCGTCGATCCGAACCACGCCTGCAGGAAGCGAGCCGCTCCAGCCCGGCGGCACCACGGCGAAATCGCCCGCTTGGGTTCCAGTGGTGCGCCAGCCCGGGGAGGCGAACACGTCGGTCCACATGTCCAGCATCGGCAGCAGATAGTAGCGTCCATGCGTATCTGGCACCGAGACGATCATCGGTTCCTTGGTTAGGTCGAGCCAGGCGCTGGAATACAGCGTGTCGAAGTTTGGCCGGACGACTACCTTCATGTCCGCGGACGGAAATGCGGGAACGTTGGCAAACGTGTTCATCGGCGCGCTTATACCCTCGGCCTTGGCAACGTTGGTCAGTTGCTTTCTTGTAAGGTCCATTGTGACAAGAGAATAGAAATACAGATAGGCCGCCACGCCGATCGAGTGCGCATCTTGTTCGCTGATCGTCTCAGCCGCCCGCGCCACCGAAGGTGGACCACCGACGAGCGTCGCGCCGACTAGCGCGGGAAGAGCGAACCGAACGATCAAAGTCGATATCCCAGCCATGCGTGTATGCTCCCTGGCGCGGCCGTCGCGGGCCGGATGAACGCCCCCAACGGAGGACCTTAGTTCATTGCAGGTGGCGCTAATAGTACAGCGATAGCCGCTGGCGCGCGGGACTGCGCTGTCAGCACCCGAGCTCTCGGCACAAACAGCACCGCGACCCAATTTGGAAGGACCCCATGATGAAACAGACCATTCCCTTCAGTTTCGCACCGATTGTCGCCACCCTGCTGCTCGCTACGGCGGGTTGCGCACATCATGAGAGTTCCAACGCGGCACCCCCACCGCCGCCCATGCCAACATCAGCAACCGTGCCGCAGCCGTCCGGCTTCGCAGCTGAGGAATACGTCGAGGGCGAGGCGACCGTCCTTGCGGTCAACCGCACCGACAGGAAGGTGACGCTGCAGAATGCCGAAGGTCAGACGACCACGGTACAGGTACCGGCAGATGTGAACCTCAACCGAGTCAAGGCCGGCGATAACGTCCTGATCGGCATCTACCAATCCGTCTCTGCGAGGGTCCTGCCGCCCGGATCGGCACCGCTCGGCAACACCCTGCAGGCCGCCAGCACGCAACCCGGGCAACCCGCGGGCCGCGCCTGGGGCGAGCAGCTCACCGTGGTGGCCGAGATCACCGCTATCGACCTTGTCAACCACACGGTCACGCTGCGGGGTGCGGAAAGGAATTTGCGGACGATCAGCATCAAGAACCCACAGATGCAGCAGCGGATGAGCAACCTTCAGGTGGGCGACCTCGTAGAGCTGACCTATTCCGAGGCTCTTGCCACCCGCCTGATGCCAAAAAGCTGATTACCGCCAAGCTGGGACAACGGTGTTGGGCGGCTTTGGCCGGCGTGGAGTTCTGTTCCCCTCTCCCCGCTCGGAAAACCGACCCACCGCCGTAATCCGACGGCGGAGGCGGCAATCGCCTCCGAGTCGGGGAGACTTACGAGGTACTTCCCAGGTATTGGTGGATCAGGTCTCGCCATTCATTGGTCTCGATATACGACAGGATCGAACGATTGACTTGTTTGCGGATCGCCGAGCCCAGCGGGAATGCGAAGACATAGTCAGCGCGCAGGAAGGGCGCACCGACGACGGCAAGACGCCCGGGGAAGTTGTTGGCAATTTCGTAGCGAAGCACAGGTTCAGCAGCGACGAATGCGCTTATGTCGCCCTTCTCAAGCGCTTCAAGGCCCTGTCTGAATCCGGGATAGCCAGCTGCTTTGACGCCAAATTTTGTCTGCAACAGGGTTTGGGGCTGTGAGTCCTGGATCGCACCGACCTTCACGTGCACCAGATCGGCTGGTCCCCGGACACGGCCGCTGAGACTTGTCACGGTGAGAGAGGACGTCACTTGTGCCGTGAACAGCGCAATCAGAACGACTGCGGCGAACATCCAGATAACGCCGATCACGCGCCCGGCCCGCGTCCGTGGTGCCTTATCTCCGTAGCCGACGGTCGTCAAGGTTACGGCTGCCCACCATAGACCGTCGGCGATCCCCCGCAGCGGCTGTGGGCTGAAGTGTTCAGGATTGGCCTGACGTTCGCTCAGCCAGATAAGAACGGCCGCGATGAGCAAGAGGCCGAGAAGCACGCTTGTAATCTTGACGGTGCCGGCGGAGACAACGTCGCCGAGCGGTTCAAACCAATTGCCGCTGCTCGCTTTTACTGGCACCGCGATGGCGAGACCGCTCGAGTAGTAGGGATGACTGAACTCCATCAGTAGCTCGCGGTCGGCACTGGCGGTTGCCGTCACCACGGCGATCAGTTTGCTCTGCTGCAGTCCGGCGACGAGGTCGGGAATCGCCATCTCCTGCAACTCGAAACGCAGCCCCAGATCGTGCGCGACATGCCGCCACAGATCGACGGCAATACCCTCCCATTTGCCCTCACTATCCTTCATGGCAAACGGCGGCGCCGGCACGAGGCCGACGATCTGCACCGCCTCGCTTTCCGCAGGTTCAGCGGCCCAGCTCTGCGTGTTCGTTGCCAGCATCGCGAGCAGGCAGATCACGGCCCAAAAGCCGATGACCAGAGGCAGCGCAAACCGAATGAGGAGCAACAGCCGGCCGTACATCCACTCTCTCACTCATTTTATCTCTGACGACCGCATGCCCAATGTTGAGCTATCCGCCCAGGTGGGCGATCACCTCCCGCATGGGCGCGCTTGACACTCGGATCACTCCCCCGAAGGGAGTTGCCAGTTCCTGGATGAGGAAAACGGCGCCGGAAACCGACACGGTGGCGGCGAGTAAAAACACCAGAACAGTCGGGTTGCGAGCCGCAATCAGACCATAGCCAGCAAACAAGATCATCAGCCAGATCACAACCACTACAAGAAATGGCAGCGGCAACTCACTTGTTCCCTGAACATACATCTGAAAACGTGCCTGAGCCATATCAGAAGTCATGCGCAATGCCTGTGTCTTGAGAAATGCTTGTGTTTCGTTCTGAGGCGACAAGCGGGTGACCTCACGAAGAAATACGTCCATTGGGGCACGCGCTTCGCCGGGCGCCAGCGAAACCGGTGCAGAACCGTCCTCCGGCCAGAGACGTTGCAGCATCAACTCGGCACCCTGCCGCAAGAGGTCGCGAGGATGCTGGGCTTCCGGCCCGTATTCGGCCAAAGTCCGATCGAGCAAGAGCACATTGGCCGAAAGTTGCCGGACCACAGCACTCTGGGCATCGTAAGTCCCCTTGGCCGTCGCAATCATCAGGCCGAGAACCAGTGCGACAAGCGTAGCAATAAGCGCCATCCCCAACTTGATCACGTCTCTGGCGTCCGCGCTGAGATGTGAATCGGGCAAGGCGCGCGCCGCGTACATCGCAAGAATAGAGCCGCCGAAGACGCAGGATGCGACGACCAGCGATACCGCTGCCGAAGTCATGAGTAGCTCCCCTTGTGACCAGGCGCCGATATGCACCAGGTCTTCGTGTCCTTCCTAGAGAGAGGCGGAGTCCACTGTCCAGTTTAAGTGTTGTCGCAAAAACTGTCGCAAAAACTGTCGCAAAAACTCCGTTTTCGAGACATCTGGCCGACACCTTTGCCGTCTGGTGTTCTTTGCCTGGGCGAGGGAGCCCGAGCATCGGGGCTCTGCCCCCTCAATGATCAGAAATTTGGGAGGCGCGAAGCGCCATGGGGGGGGGCGCGGGTCGGCGCGGGGAGCGCCGAGGGGCGCATAAACCAACTTGCGAGCTCGCTTTGGTGAGCGAGCGCCGTATCAGGCTTGAATGGCCGCTATTCGGTCCGCGAAACCACGAGTGTATGCACAGGGGCGTGTGTGGGTGGTTTGCCGTTTAAAAAGATTCTTCCGAAGGAAGAAAGTTTAAAGGATAAGTTTTATCCGCGGCAACCAATTGATAAAAAACGTTAAAAGTGGTGTTCCGGTCCGCGAAACCACGAGTCTCCGGTCCGCGAAACCACGAGCTAATCCACAACATTTTGTACCGCTATCCACAAAATATAGTTGCTCGCTGGGATTGATCGGGTGAGGCTCGCGGGCATGGACAACCAGTTGAGTCTGTTCGAGTGTTCGGTGGTCGATCCGGCGCTACGCGATAACCGCGACGCCATGGCCTACCCGTTCCTGGCGCTGCAGAAGCAGCGCACCAGGCCGATCGAATACAATCTAAATGGCGTGCAGGTGAGCGTCGCCGCCGACCGCCGGTTTTCGATCGCCACCATCTGGGACTGGGATGTGGTCATCTTCGCCTCGTCGCATCTCAACGAGGCGATCGAGAGTAAGCGCAAGACCTCGCCGCATGTCGTCTTCGCGCCGCACGACTGCCTCAAGCAGATCGCGCGCGGCACAAGTGGGCGTCATTATCATGAGCTGGCGCAGGCGATTCGCCGGCTGCATGCGACCATGGTGATCACCAACATCCGACAGGCCGACCAGCCGGAGCTCGGAATGGAGCGCGGCTTTCACTGGCTGGGCGGCTACGCACTGCCGAAGAAGTACAGTCGCTACCACACCCGGCCGGACGGCATTACGCAGATCACGCCGCGCGACCCGGAGGGCGCGCCGGACCCGGCGCGGCCTTGGGAGATCATCCTGCACTCCTGGCTCTACAACGCCATCCTGCGGCGGGGCGACATTCTTGCCGTGCACCCGGATTATTTCCAACTCACCGGCGGCCTCGAGCGCTGGCTGTACCGGCTGGCACGCAAGTCGGTGCCCGACAAAGCCGCCGAGCCGGCAATGCTGTTCGGGATGGACACGCTTCACGCGCTGGCCGGGGTCACGCGCGAGCTCAAGAAGTTCGCCTTCGACATTCGCCAGATCGCCGCGGCGCAGCCGATGCCGGAGTACGGGGTCCGCATCTTTGATAAAGACAAACGCGAGCTGGTGATGCTGTACCGCGACCCAGCCAAGCCATGCCGTCCGCCGCGCGGCCGCCGGCTGACAACAATGCAGGACGGCTGCTAGCCGCGGACCCCACGCAAGGGGATGAGCCGCGATGAAGTAATCTTTTTGCAGTTTCGACCTCCGAACTGCCTCAAGGATGACGATGAGAGCTCTGTTCCTATTCGCCCCCCGCGAACTGGTCAGTGCCGGAACAAAGCGATTCCAATCGATTGAGCAACCTAATGTCTGGACTTTGTTGTTTTGAGGCAAGCGTGTGGGGTGCTCATCTGGCCCTTCTCGCGTGCCCCGCTTTGTAGAGAGACGCACGATCTGATGTTACTGCGCGCTATCCCGCTCTTCCTGTCGCCGCAGGTATCGAGAGCGTGCGCAAGGCTAACCTCCCGGCAAACGCGCTAATGCGGAGAAAGAAGCCCCCCCGATCGGCTATCGGGGGGAGGTCGAATCTTTGGAGAATCAATAAATAGTACTTCGTCCCTGCGGATGACGCAAGAATTTGCGTACAAGGCCACCAGCGTCGGGCCGCAGGCCGACCGGCTAGGTGACAACCGCCGGCGGCGCGTGTCGGGGAAGCGGCGTTATGCAAAACCGCTGCCCTTGTCTCCGAAAGGGATCTGGTTGTGCCCGACCTCAATTAATTAAACTTCCTTGTATTCCGGCGTTCCTCGCGCCTTTCAAATGGACATGTGGCCGTGGTGACG
>DASQBT010000235.1:0-6203 GCA_035635075.1 Thiobacillaceae bacterium
CGCCGGCATTGCGATCTGCCTCGAGATGGCCGGCGTGCCGTCCCTGCCGTTTGCCGTGGGCGTCTACCTGCCCCTGTCAACCTCGGCACCCATCTTCGTCGGTGGCCTGCTGCGCGCGCTGGCGAAGCGGCGCGGCGACACGGGCCGGGAGCACAGCCCCGGCATCCTGCTGGCTTCGGGACTCATCGCTGGCGGCGCAATTGCGGGAATTCTTGTCGCGCTGAGCGCCGGCGTGTTCGTCGATCTGGACGCGCGCTTCGGCGAATGGGCGAAGTCCAACCCCTTCGCCTCCGGCCTTTACGCCGACGCCCTGTCACTGCTGCCCTTCGCAGGGCTAGCGGCATTGCTGTATTTTGTTGGGCGCGATCACGCGGTTGATGGCGGCAGCGCTCAGACGATTTAGAGGAGCGGTAAATTCCAAGGCGAACTCCCAAATGCGCCCGTTGCCGCGGACGCAAGATCAGAAGCCCATGCTCGGCGCGTCCAGTGCCTTGAGCACTACGTCCAGAACACATTTGGAGCCTGGCAGAATCTCCGCAGGGATGTTGCTCGGCGAACTATGATGAACAGATCCAGTCACAGTTATGTTTAGAGCACCAACCATGTGTCGCCATGTGTAGCGGGCGTGGATAGCGCTATAGAGACTTTTCAGAGAGGACCGCTGCAAATAGTGCCCTAACGCCATCAGCAAAATGGAGGTGGCTATGAACAGGGTAAGAACCACATCGGCACTCATCTTGTTTGCCCTCGGGTCGGCAGCATTGGGTAGCGGCGCGTTCGCCAGGGGCTTCGATGGTGGGAATTTCCATAGTGGCGGAGCATTCCACAACGGTGGCGGCTTCCGCAGCGGTGGGGGTTACCACGGCGTTGGGGGTTACCACGGCGGCGGTGGACATCACGGACACGTTGGGGTGTTCATTGGCGCGCCCCTATTTTGGGGGTTTGATTACCCTTACGCCTCTTACCCTTACTCCTACTCTTACCCCTATTACTATCCGCCGTACGATGCCTCGTGGTACTCACCCCCCGTTTACATTGAACAAGGAGATGAGGAGGCTGTTCTCCCGCCGCCGTCTGATTACTGGTATTACTGCGCAAATCCGCCGGGCTACTACCCTGACGTACAACAATGCCCCACTGGCTGGCGGCCAGTCGCGCCGCAACCCCCGCCACCGTCATAGGGGCAAAGGTCCGCCGCAGCGTCTGTCCTTTCAGCAACCAGAAGCGGTCAGCAAGTTGGAACGCAACAGCTACGCGGTCGGCCTCGCTGCCCGTTAATGGATGAGGCAAAGCAGAGGGGAGCCATGATCAATAGGCTCGGCCCTCACGACAAATCGTTCACATACCAATCCATCGCTTCGGCCAGTCCCTCCGCCATGCGGTGGGTAGGCGCATAGCCCAGCAGGGTGCGCGCCTTGCTCACGTCGGCCTGGGAATGCCGGACGTCGCCGGGGCGGAAGTCCCGGTAGGTGGGCCTGAAGCCCTCCAGGTGCGGAAAGCGCGGCGCGAGGTTGACGCGGATCGCCTCGAACAGATCATTGAGCGTGGTGCGGTCGCCGACGGCGACGTTGTAGACCTGATTCACCGCCTCGGGGTTTTCCGTGGTCGCCGACAGGATATTGGCCTGGATGACATTGTCGATGTAGCAAAAATCGCGGCTGGTCTCGCCGTCGCCGTTGACGTATACAGGCAGATTGCGGATCAGGCTGGCGATCCAGAGGGGAATGACTGCGGCGTATGCACCGTTGGGATCCTGGCGGCGGCCAAATATGTTGAAGTAACGCAGTCCAATGGACTGGGTGCCATAGCTGCGCGCAAACACGTCAGCGTAGAGTTCGTTTACATACTTGGTGACGGCGTAGGGAGATAGCGGTTTGCCGATCTGGTCCTCCACCTTGGGCAGCCCAGGGTGATCGCCATAGGTCGAACTGGACGCGGCATAGACGAAACGTTTGCAGCCCGCGTCTCGACTGGCCACCAGCATGTTCACAAAGCCGGTGATATTGGACGCGTTGGTAAGCAAGGGATCCTCGATCGAACGCGGCACCGAGCCCAGGGCCGCCTGATGCAGCACGTAATCCACCCCGCCGCAGGCCTGACGACAGTCGTCCTGCGCACGGATATCACCGAACACAAAGCGAAAATTTTCCCATTTGGCGGGGCCGACACTGTCCCGGACCTGATCGAGATTCTTCTGGTGGCCGGTGGCGAAGTTGTCCAAGCCGACGACCCGTTGGCCAAGATTGAGCAGCGCCTCTGCGAGATTGCAGCCGATAAATCCGGCCGCGCCGGTAACCAGCCAGGTTTTGGGCACGGATTGCAGCGCCTCACATGCTTCCGCATAGCGGGACATCAGAGCCTCCAGAGCTTGAATCCCGCCGCCAATACCGTAGCCGGATCATGCGCGCACTTCACATCGGTGAACACGCCGCCTTTCTTGAGTCGCGCAGTCAGTTCGCCGAAAGGTCTATCCAGATAGGCCTTGTGGGCCACAGCGGCAACCAGGGCGTCGCACAAGGGCAAGTCATCCCAATGCGTCAGGCGGATGCCGTATTCGTGTTCCGCTTCGCGCGGCTCGCCCAGCGGGTCATGGACACTCACCTCACAACCAAAGGATTGCAGCTCACGCACCACGTCCACAACTTTTGAATTGCGCAGATCCGGACAGTTTTCCTTGAAAGTCAGGCCCAACACATTGACCTTGGCGCCCCTCACCTGCACGCCATTGGCGATCATCTGCTTGACCGTCTGCTGCGCCACATAGGCGCCCATGCCGTCATTGATGCGCCGACCGGCCAGGATCACCTGGGGGTGGTAACCCAGCATGTCGGCCTTGTGGGTGAGATAATACGGATCCACACCGATGCAATGCCCGCCCACCAGACCCGGACGGAACGGCAGGAAATTCCACTTGGTGCCAGCTGCCTGAAGCACTTCCAGGGTATCGATGTCCATCTTGTGAAAGATCAGCGCCAGCTCATTCATCAGCGCGATATTCAAGTCCCGCTGGGTGTTTTCGATGACCTTGGCGGCCTCCGCGACCTTGATGGAAGTGGCCTTGTGTATGCCTGCCGTAATCACGCTGCCATAGAGCTGCGCAACCTTTTCCAAGGTGTCGACGTCATCCCCGGACACCACCTTCTTGATCCGGGTGATTGTGTGTTCCTTATCCCCCGGATTCACCCGCTCAGGCGAATAGCCGACGTGGAAATCCTGCATCCACTTCATGCCGGAATGCTTTTCCAGAATGGGGATGCACACGTCCTCAGTGGCGCCGGGATAAACCGTCGATTCATACACCACCGTCGCGCCTTTTTTCATATGTTTGCCCACGGTGGTCGAGGAACCCACCAACGGGGAGAAATCGGGGATATGCGCCTCATCCACAGGGGTGGGCACCGCAACGATGATGAAGTCCGCCTGAGACAGCTCGGTTGGATCAGTTGTCACCTTCAGGCGCGTTGCAGCCTGCAGGGCTTGCGTCGAGACCTCGCCGGTGGGGTCGCAGAATCGCCGGTAGTTATCGATTTTTTCCGCCGACAGGTCGTAACCGATGGTGTCATACTGCTTGCCGAATTCCGCCGCCAGGGGCAAACCCACGTACCCCAGACCAACCACTGCCACTGTGCTCATTTAAAAGGGTCTCCCAATGCTGAACAAACTGTTTCGTCCGGTGCAATTCTACCCAAGGTTTGCAACAATCCCGATCGGCCCAAGGGCATGTATCGCAAACTTTGTTTGCAAAGCCTGGGCCAGCTTGCTGCTGGGATTTGTTCTTGCACTGCCTGCCCGGGCGGACGTGGCGGACACTTTGGTCCGCATCAAGCCTGCCATCGTGGGCATAGGCACCTATCAGCCTGGCCGGAGTCCGGGCGGCCAGCTCAAGGGCACCGGCTTTGTGGTGGGGGACGGCAGGACCGTGGCGACCTGCTATCACATCGTTAAGCCTCTGCTTGATCTAACCCACAATGAAACCTGGGCCGTATTTCTGGGCCAGGGGCGCGAAGTCCATTATCGCGTGGCCAAAGTCTTAGCCACGGACCCCAGCCACGATTTGGCTCTGCTGCGGTTTGAGGGGGCGGCGCTGCCGACCCTGAAATTGGAAGATACGCAACAGGCCAGGGAAGGTGAACAACTATATTTCACCGGCTATCCCATCGGTTCGATTCTGGGGTTGTACGCGGCCACTCACCGCGCCGGGCTCGCCGCCATCGTACCGATTTACACGCCAGTGCCCCGAGCCGCCGAGTTGAATGCGCGCACCATTCGCCAGGCATACGATCCCTTCCGTATTTTCCAGCTGGACGCCATCGCCTATCCGGGCAACAGCGGCAGTCCCCTGTGGCAGCCGGAAACGGGTGCCGTCCTGGGCGTGGTGAATTCCGTGTTTGTAAAAGGCGCGAAGGAGGCCGCGCTCACCAACCCGAGCGGCATCTCCTTTGCCATTCCCGCCGATCATGTCCGGGCCTTGATGGATCGGGCGGGCATGAAGGACTAGGCCTGTTTCGCCTGGCTTGCCGCGTCTACCGTCCGGTTCGGCTTGGCGACGCCGGGGATTACTTGGTCCGCAACCGCAGACAGCTCATTCGACCCGGTCCAGCAGTTCCAGCGCTGTCTTCGCCATGAGCCGCATCTGCTCCTCCTCGACAACGTAGGGCGGCATGAAGTAGACCGCATTGCCTATTGGCCGCATCAGCACGCCCAACTCCAGAGACTGTCGGTGCCAGCGCAGGGAAAAACCGGGCTGTGCATCCGGCACATCAAACGCCCAGATCATGCCCAGGTGGCGGAAGTGCCTAACCCGCGGATGCGCGGCCACTTCCGCCAAATGCTCGGTTAAGGCTGACGCCCTGGATCGGTTGCCTTCCAGCACCCGATCCGATTCGAATATATCCAGGACCGCGCACGCCGCCCGGCAGGCCAGCGGGTTGCCGGTGTAGGAATGCGAATGCAGAAAGCCCCGCGCGGTTTCGTCCCCATAAAACGCGGCATAGATATCGTCGGTGGTCTGCACGCAGGACAGGGGCAGGTAGCCGCCGCTGATGCCTTTGGACAGACAAAGAAAATCGGGTCGCACCGTCTTGATGCCCGCTCCCTCTAGCGGGAGCGGGGGAGCCTGCTCAAACGCGAACATGGTTCCGGTTAGGCAAGAAGCGCGCTCCCCGGACTCGGCGGGCGAAGCCCCAGGGCGGGAAGGGGGCGCGGTTTCGGCATCGGACGCGCGCGATTGAAGGCGAGGCGCCTGTTCAAACGCGAACATGGTTCCGGTGCGGCCGAAACCAACAGCAATCTCGTCGGCAATCAGGTGGACATGATGGCGATCGCAGATTTCACGTGCCCGGCTCAGGTAAACCGGGTGATACATCGCCATCCCCGCGGCGCCCTGGACCAGTGGTTCGAGGATGAAGGCCGCCGTATTGTCCGCATGCTGCGCCAAGTGGGCCTCCAGCGCATCGGCGGCTCGCAGGGCATACGCTTCGGCGGACTCCCCCGCTTCAGCGGCGCGGAAATCCGGGGTTGGCAGTTGATGGGTTGGCCGCAGCAGCGGCGCATACACGTCCCTGAACAGGGCGACATCAGTGACTGACAGCGCACCGAGGCTTTCGCCGTGATAACCATTTCGCAGGCTGATAAACCCTGTCTTGTCCGGCTTGCCCGTGTTGCACCAGTAGTGAAAGCTCATCTTCAGCGCGATCTCGACTGCGGATGCGCCATCCGAAGCGAAGAACGCGTGCCCCAGCCCGGTGAGTTGCGCGAGTCGCTCAGACAGCTCAACAACAGGCTCGTGCGTGCAGCCCGCGAGCATGACATGCTCGATCCTGCCGAGCTGATCGACGAGGGCCGCGTTGATGCGCGCATTGGCATGCCCGAACAGATTGACCCACCAGCTGGAAATCGCATCGAGATAGCGTTCGCCCGCTTCATCGAAGAGCCACGCCCCCTCGCCGCGTACAATCGCCAGCGGCGGCGCAGATTCGAGCGACTTCATCTGCGTGCAGGGATGCCAGAGAAACTGGCGCGAACGGGTCTGCAGGGAACTGGGCATGGATGCAAGACAAGGCGGGTGCGCAGACCCCTATTCTATTCGCCGTTCCCCGCGAGATTGAACCGGGAAGCCACGCCAGGTTTGGCCGGGCCGGCGAGGTCAACCGTCGTTCAGAAATATTTGCCCTTTTGCTTGAATTTGGACCCTTCCACCCCTA
>DASQBT010000236.1:0-4408 GCA_035635075.1 Thiobacillaceae bacterium
CCCCGGCCTGTACATGAACTGGATGACGGCCCCCCTGAACCCCGCCAACATGCAGTTGATGATGGCGCCGCTGAATCCCGCTCTCTACACCAACTGGGCGAACGCAGCCGTTAATCCCCAGACCTATGGCACCTGGGGCGGTTTCTTGAATCCCAACGCCTACACCGGCGCCACCCAGGCCTTCAATCCCTTCGCCTTCATGGCCCCCGCGATGGCTGCCCCTGCCGCCGTCATGGCACCCCTACCGGCACCTGCACCGATGTTCGGTGGCTACGGTCAGCCAAGTGTTGCTCCTGCCGCTGCTCCCGTAGCTCAGCCGGCTCCTGAAGCCCGTGCCGCGGATAGTGACGCGGACCGTTCACACCCTGTGACGTTCGTCAAAGACTCGATCATTACTGCCAAAATTAAAGCTAAACTGGCCGCGGATCACCCAGGTAGCTTGGCACACATCAGTGTCGATACCGATAAGGATGGCAACGTGCGGTTGAGCGGCACGGCCAATACGCAGGAAGAAATAGACGAGGCAGTCAATACGGCACGCAATACCGAAGGCGTGAAATCGGTCTGGCCTGATCTGACAATCAAGAACGACCGCTAAGGTCTCGGCGTCGACTCGGACGCCAACTCCCGTGGCTCGTTGGCGCGCCACAAGAACAAGGCCAGAGGCAATGTAATCGCTTCTGGCCTTGTCCGTTTCCGCCATTCCGCCGCGCAACATCTCTGCATCAATTCTGCCGCTGATGTCACCCAGCCTGCTCCGGCCAAGTGAGCAATACCAACTCGTTTGAGAAGGCTGCAAGCGGCAGGGCTGCTTATTTGGAAGAAAGCGCATTGACTGCGCCTGATCGTGCGGCATGCCCTCCGCATACGTCGCGAGGAGCCGACGGCGGGCGACGAAGGATGCTCGGCGGCAATTTCCGGGCTGGGACAAACTGTGGGCCAAGATGGCCTGGAAACGATGAGCGTCAGTTCTGACGATCCTTTCGAATGGCCGTGTGATTCGGGAGGATACAAGCTCTGGCACGCCGACGCACTGGCCGCTGCCGCACACAGGCCTAGCCATGGTATTTCCGGTGCCAACAGCGCCAGCAGCAGCGTCAGGACCCTCCCGGTCGCGTCTCTGCAGGCTTTGTGGGCTGAAGCCGAACATTTCCGTTCCGACCTATATAACGCAATCCGCATATTCGCAGGGGAATACCCATAGTGTGACGCTCGGCATTGGCGTTTGCGCGGGTATCCGAAAACCCGCCTCGTCCACCCGGGGGGTGGGCCAGTACCTCACCTGGTCGTAGACGGTCGCTAAAGAGTGCGTAACAGAGGTTGAGGTGTTTTTACTATACTGCTATGACGTTGGATTCCTGCTCTCCGCGCGAAAGCGGGACCGGGAATGACGAAGTAGGGGCGCCGTTCCGTTACCCATCTGTGTCATGCCCGGTAAGTCACCTATAGGAGACAATCATGAAATCCTTAAGCATTGTTTTTGCGAGCGCGTTGTTTCTCGTTGCAAGCGGCGCCTTTGCTGAAGGCGCCGGGCCCACCGACGCGCAGATTGCGCACATCGTGGTTACGGCTAATCAGGCCGATATTGATGCTGGCAAACTGGCTCGATCGAAAGCCAGTAACAAGGATGTAAAGGCCTTTGGCAAGCAGATGGTCACTGATCATACGGGCGTCAACAAACAGGCGACTGCCCTGGTCAAGAAGCTCAAAGTCACGCCGGAAGACAATCCGACCAGCCAGAGCCTCAAATCTGGCGGCGTCGAAAACGTCAAGCACCTCAAGACCCTGAAAGGCGCGGCATTTGACAAGGCCTACATCGACCACGAAGTCACTTACCATGAGCAGGTGATCGACGCGATCGACAAGACGCTGATTCCCAATGCCAAGAACGCAGAGCTAAAGGCGCTAATAGTCAAGGTGCGGCCCGCCTTCGTGGGGCATCTGGAGCACGCCAAGGAGATCCAGGCGACGCTGGGCAAGTAGATCCCAGCCACCGCGAGTGAGCTGCTGATGAATGCTTGGTCTGGGCAACGGAATGGGCGAGGGTCGAGGCAACGGCGGTGGCAACGGCTCGCGGTTGCGCTGGTTTGCGCATGGGGATTGCTCAGCGCCGGTGCAATCGTCGCCGCGACGCCAGGACGCCACACTGTCGTTATCGAGGGCACCAGATTCGAGCCCGAGACATTGACGGTGAAGCGTGGCGAGACAGTCATGTGGATCAACAAGGCCCCCTTTCCACACACTGTCACAGCAGCGGGCGTCTTCGACTCGCACGACATCCGCCCCAACCGGTCGTGGAGGTACAAGGCGCGGAAGCGAGGAGAGTATGCCTACAGCTGCACGCTGCATCCGAACATGAAGGGGACCCTAAAGGTCGAGTGAGGAAGGGGTAGGCAAGGATACGCCGGCGCATGGTGCGGAGGCGTGCCATCGAGCGTGCCGTGGACGCGATGCGCCTTGTAATGATTCTTGCCAACAGCCCGGACTGATTTTACGCAGACTCAGGACGCAAGCCAAAGCTGGTGGTATGAACAGGCACCGTGAGTACGGTCCTTGGCTGGCTTTTGGGCAGATAGCTGCGGGGCCTGTTTCGGATCGATCCGACCCCTCATCGGAAGTTAGTTTGTCTTCAAGCCCTCGAGCATGCTGGACAGGTCATCCGCGTGTTCCTCCTCCATGGCCAGGATGTCTTCCAGCATGCGCCGGGTGGTGACATCCTTGTCGCCCATGTACTTGATCATCTCGCCATAACTGTCGATGGCAATGCGCTCCGCTACCAGGTCTTCCTTGATCATGTCCACCAGGCCGTCACCTTCCACGTATTCCGCGTGGCTTCGCATGGCCAGGCCCTCCGGGTTGAAATCAGGCTCCCCCTTAAGTTGAATAATGCGGGCGGCAATCAGGTCGGCATGGCCCTGCTCCTCGTTGGCATGCGCCAGAAATTCCGCTGCCACCGTGTCGGCGTTGATGCCGCTGGCCATGAAGTAGTGACGCTTGTAGCGCAGGATGCAGACCAGTTCGGTGGCAAGGGCCGCGTTCAAGAGTTTGATGACTGTACCCCGGTCGGCACCATAGGATGCAGTGACCGCGCCATCCATGATGTGTTTGCGCGCTCGTTCGCGCAGGGTCTTGATATCGGTAAGGAAAGACTTATCTTGCTTCGATGCGGCAGGTGCGGGATTCACGCCTAACTTGGATCTGCTCGTGGATTTAGTCATGTCTTGACTCCTTGGGGATTGTGGAATTGCGATTTGACCGAGGCGATGTCCGGAATTGTCTTGGCACTGGCCACAATTCAACCCTTCCGGGCAGAACTGCTTTTCCCGTGATTGACCCTGTGCAGCCTAGAGTAATGCTCGCTGATTGTCTAGACGATAGCACCACGACTGCAAGGCAGCGTGATGAGAGCCGGAATGTCCGTGGCTATCTTCGTCGCGTTCGCACGTCCTTGAATGGGGCCGGTCTGACGCATCACGCTGTGGTCGGCAGGACGATCGCATTCACGCCATGCTGGTGGCCTTGGAGTTATCGACCAAAGCCTGAATTACTTCCCATGCGATCTCCGTCTCCTGCTTCGTCCGGGTCTCCGTCACCAGCACGACGTGGCGGTTCGAGATCGCATCGCCGACCAGGTCCCAAAGCCACCTTCCTTGGATTGGGCAGCGGCGCTGGATTTTGACATCGCGCAGTCCGACTGCGGAGCCACGCCTGTGGAGACGCTGCGGGATCTATTCAACGTTCGGACGCAAAAGATCTGGAGCGATCTTGAGAAGTTCATTCGGGGTGCAAGCGGTTGAATCGATCTTGACGCGGACCGACTCCAGGGGCCCAGCGATCGTTATTAGCGAAATGCTTTCGATGCATGGCACAGTGAATGGCGATCGGGAAAACCCTTACGACGTTGGCAAACGCCTGCGGTGACGCCAAAAGCGGCTCATCAGCGGCTTGACACTGGTGCCGTGAACAAGAATGGAAAGTGATACCGCAATCAGCGTAAATCGGATGAGTTCCAAAGCCAGATCTTCAGGCAGCCCGTGCTGTACGGCATACATGAGGTAGTACAGTGAACCTATGCCGCGTACCCCAAACCAGCCCACCATGCTGCGTATTGGCCACGAAGTGCGGCTACCCAGCAGGCCGGCGAGGACGCTGACCGGGCGCGCTACCATAAACAAGAACAGCGCACATGCCACCGCCCGCCAGCTCCAGGAATCGATAAACAGCGTGCCACCGATTAGCAGGACGAGCATCAATTCCGAGAGCCTCTCCAGATGTTCCTTGAATACCAGCGATCCTCCGCTGACGGTCGGAACCGATTCGTTAGCAGGGCTTGCTTTGGCGACTTCCGTTTCAATCCTGTCGGAAGACCGATCCGGGACATTCCGGACCGCGCCGGCGAGCTTGAGTT
>DASQBT010000237.1:0-2398 GCA_035635075.1 Thiobacillaceae bacterium
GGCGATGACAGGAATTACAGCAAGCGTTAGTACGGCAAACCAGCGATTCATACAGTCTCCTCGTTGTGTTTATGTATTGAGAGAGGGCCAATTGAGAGGCCCCTCCCAATATAGACGATCACCTCTCAGCAGGCAGGGCGCCCAACCAGTCGATCAGGTCGCTAAGCAGCTGAGTGGTGGCCCGCGTAAAGCCCTCGTGCGCGCCTGCCGCATCATAACTGGATAGATCCGCGCTCGCGCTGAACAGTTTGTGGCCCACGAGCTTGCGGGTCGCCAAGTCCACGACATCCGCCCGCAGGAGCATCCGGGCTTTGCCCGGCGGACTGGCGGCGTCATGGTAGAACTCGAGCAACTCGGTTTCCAGGAGCCAGTCGCCCCTCACCTCGCCGCCTCCTACCACTGCTGCAAAGAGATTTTCCCGTCCAAGCCGCAGATTCAGCAACTCGGTGAAGCGCCTGCCCGGACGCTCGGTCCAGCGTGCATATTTGTAATAGGATCGGGTGCCGGCCTGGTCGCTGTAGGCCATGCCATCGGTATCGTAGAAAGCGCTCACCTGAGTATCCAGCACTACCAGTGTCAGCGGGCGCGGCGTGTGGGCAGGCACCGTGCGGCCCAAGTCCTCGAGCACAAAATGCGTCACCGGGGGAGCGTCTTTGTCGACCCCCAGGTTGATGCAGGCGCTCAAGGCCAGCGCGACAAACAAAGCGGCCGCTGGCAGCATTGCCCTGCGCATCGAAGGCTTCAACGGCGATGTTCGCGTCATTGTTTTTCTCCCGGTCCAGGTTTGGCTCTCCCGGAACCCAGCAGCAAGGCCTGCGGATTGGACAGTCTGCGCCCCGCGGCGGTGACGGCATCGGCCGCAGCCCGGACATCCCGGCCCCCGGCGGTGATCTCCAGACTGCCGGTATCCGACAGATTCTGCAGTTTCTGGGAAATTGCGCTCGACTCCTTCTGCAGGTTTTCCATGGTCAGGGCCGCCTGCTTGAGGGTGGCGGTGGCCTCCGTGCTGATTCCTTGGATGCTGCCCTCTGCCTTGAGCGCGACTCTCGATATATCGGCGCCGGCAACCCGAAATTCTTCGGCGACGGCACGCATGGCCTGAATGGTCTCGGTCAAGGTGCGTTTGTTTTGCACCATGTAATCGGAAAGGTTTCTGAGATTGGCCAGAGTCCGGGTCAAGGCCTTGCGGTTTTCATCGGTCAGGACGCCGTTCATCTTGTCCAGGACTTCGGCGCCATTCTCCGCCATGCGGGAAACCGCTGTGGCCACCTTATCCAGATCGGAACTGCCTTCGGCAATTACGGGATACTTCTCTCCTTTCGGAGCCTCGGTCAACGCCGGTGCCCCGGCTTCGCCGTTGGCGATTTCCACAGTGGCAAGGCCGGTCACGATATTGCGCTTGACGTAGGCCTGCGCGCCCTGGCGCAGGGGAGCATGTTCATCGACATTGATCGTCACCCGCACGCCGCTCTGTGCTTCGGAAGAAAGATCAAGGTTTGACACCACGCCGACTTTGATCCCCCGCATCTTGACCGCGCTGTTCACATCCAGGCCGTCCATGGACTGATGGTTGAAATAGATGGTGTATTGGCGGTAGGTGATCGTGTTCGCCCACCCCCCCAACCATACCAATCCCAACGCGAGCATGGCCGTGGCCAGCAGCACGATGACGCCCACCAGGGTGTATTTGGCCTCGGCTTCCATACCTATTTCTCCATTGGCGCCCCGGCCGAGAAATACTCCCGCAGCCAGGGATCGTCGATTTGTCTCAGCTCCGCTACCTTCCCATCGGCCCTCACCTTGCCATCCTCCAACACGATCACCCGATCGATGATGGAAAGCAGTGTACTTAAGTCGTGCGTCACCAGAAAGACGGTCAGCCCCAGGCTGTCCGACAACAAACGAATGAGATGGTCAAAGGCCCGGCCGGATACAGGGTCCAGGCCCGATGTGGGCTCATCCAGAAACAGCAGCTCCGGGTCCAGGGCAAGGGCCCGAGCGAGCGCTGCGCGCTTGCGCATGCCGCCGGAAAGCTCGCTGGGTCTCTTGCGCGCTGCATCGGGCGGCAGGCCCGTCATGGCGAGTTTGAGCCGGGCCAGCCGCAGGCTTTCTTCCTGTCCAAGCCGGGTATGCTCCAACAAGGGCACCGCGACATTGTGTTCCACGTTGAGAGAGGAAAACAGCGCGCCATCCTGGAATAGCATGCCGAAGCGCTTGCGCAGCTGGTTGAGTTTCGCGGCGTCGAGGCAGCAGACGTCCTCGCCAAACACCTTGATCTGGCCGGAAGCGGGGCGCAGCAGGCCGATCATCTCCCTCAATAGCACTGACTTGCCGGTGCCGCTGCCGCCGATCAGGCCGACCACTTCACCGCGCCGCACCGAGAAACTTATGCCGTCGT
>DASQBT010000238.1:0-1639 GCA_035635075.1 Thiobacillaceae bacterium
GCAGGCTGACCATTCCGCCTAATCTAGGCTACGGCCCGAGCGGCGCAGGCGGTGTCATTCCTCCCAACGCCACGCTGATCTTCGAGGTGGAGCTGCTGGGTATCAAGTAAGCTGCTCCGCCGCTACTTCCGCGCGTCAAACTGGTTGGCCGCGGCGCCGCCGAAATTGATTTCGTAGGCAGTCGCAGGACCGATCACGCACGCGGCCAGACTGGACGGCATGACGGCCCGTTGGGCCGAGATGGGGATGCGGCCTGCCATGATTTCCGCCTGGTGCTGGGGATACAGCGGCAGCTGGTCGGGTTCTGCGTAGCCTTCCGGATTGATGGGCAGGCTGGTAAGCGGATCGTATTTGTCCGTGGCGCCCAGGGTGTGCAGCAGCTCATGGGTAATGACGACGTTGTTCTGTGCGCGCTGCCGATCGCTGGCGAACGCATGGACGACGCCGACCAAGCCCTTTTGCAGGCCAAGGGAGTGGTCGAGGTGCATGTCCTCGTCCGCTTCGTGGTAGAGCACGTAGATCCGAATCCGGGCCAGTTGAGGCAGGACGCTGGTGGAGTGTCGGTATACCCACCAGCGCAGCTTGAGGCTCCACAACATGATTTTAGGCACGCTGCGGTCATGCGGGGGCGGCGGCGGGATGTCATCCAGCGGCGGTTCCAGCGCCAGGGTTAGCGCAGGGTCCAGTTTGACCCCATAGCGGCGCGCCTGCCCCTGCAGGAAAGTGTTGATATCGGCAAAGTCTGCGCTCCTGAGGCGGCCAATGTAGGCCGCTGATGCCGCGCTGCCGTCGCCGTTGATCGGATAGATGGACACCTGCAAAGGCGCGCGCCAACTGCGAACCAGATAAGACTCGCCCAGAGTGAATCCCACGGCAAACACCAGTATGCCCAGCAGCACGGCAATGCGGAAGAATCGGAATGACATGACCGTCGGTTGGCGTGAGTTCCCGATGACTCAATTACGGCCCCGCCGGGTATGGCTTGAGCGCGGTGTGTCGCGATTGCTGTCCAGATGAAAGTAATGCAGCATGCGATGCACGATCGGGGTCAGGAGTATGCCCATCAAGGCGATCAGCACGAGCCCGCTGTATAGCGCATAGAGCGACGCGAACACCTTGGCCGCATCGCTGTTGAGCGCATTGACCGGCCCCATGCCGCCCAGAATCATGGAGGCGTTCAGCAGCGCATCGATCCAGACGAAGCCCGCAATCCAGTGATAGCCCGCCATGCCGATGGCGAGGCTGGCGCCGATCAGCACGACGGCCAGGCCGATGGATTGAACCAGGCGCCGCAAAAAGACCGGCAATGGCGCCAGGGGCTCATGTCTCTGCTCGAAGGCGAATGTCATGGCTCAGCAGAGGTATTGGCAAGTATTGGAGGATAAAGGCTACAGCGTGATTTGGACCGTTCAGCCCCGGCTCCTTGTCCCTCTTCAGAAAAAGAGAAGAGATGAGGCAAGGGGGCGGCTAAAAGGGCATGGGCTCTGCGTCGAGCAGACGGAGCCAGCCCCGGGCCACCCGGTACAGTACCCATAGGCCGGCAATGCCGACCAGAAGCCACGCCAGGGGAAGACCAAAAAGACTTGCCGCCAGCAGCAATGCCACCACGATCCACATGAATGCGAACCAGAAGGTGCGT
>DASQBT010000239.1:0-12177 GCA_035635075.1 Thiobacillaceae bacterium
TTTAGAAGCTATCTGATGCAGGATGAGAACGGGCAGATCATTGAGACTCACTCCGTCTCTGCCGGGCTCGACTACCCCGGAGTCGGCCCCGAGCATGCCTGGCTCAAGGACGCGCACAAGGCCGAGTATGTCACGATCAACGACGATGAAGCCTTGGTCGCCTTTCATGATTTGTGCCGGCTCGAGGGCATTATTCCGGCCCTGGAATCCAGCCATGCACTGGCACATGCCAGGAGGCTCGCGCCGGCTATGGGCAAGGACCAGATCATTCTGGTTAATCTCTCGGGCCGCGGCGACAAGGACATCAATACCGTCGCCAAGATCTCAGGTATTCACCTCTAAGACAACATGTCACGCATCACATCCACGTTTGACAAGCTCAAAGCCAAAGGCAGGAAAGCGCTCATCCCCTTTATCACCGCAGGCGATCCCGGCAAGGGGCTAACTGTACCGCTGATGCATGCCATGGTAGAGGCGGGAGCGGATCTGCTCGAGCTGGGAGTGCCGTTTTCCGACCCGATGGCGGACGGGCCCGTGATCCAGCGTGCATCCGAGCGGGGGCTGGCGAACCGGGTCGGACTCAGGGAAGTGCTGGCGATGGTGGCAGATTTTCGCAAGTCCAACGGTTCCACCCCTGTGATCCTGATGGGCTATGCCAATCCGCTTGAGCGAATGGGCTATGCGACCTTTGCCGTGGCTGCCAGCAAAGCGGGGGTGGATGGCGTGCTGACAGTGGACATTCCTCCGGAGGAATCGCAGGGTGTAGCGGATGTGTTCAAGGCCCACTACCTGGATCCCATTTTCCTGCTGTCGCCGACTACTCCGGAATCGCGCATCGACCAGGTGGTAAGGGTGGCCGGGGGCTTTGTCTATTATGTGTCGCTTAAGGGCGTGACCGGCGCGGCCACGTTGGACGCAGAGGAAGTGGCGCGCAAGATCGCCGTCATCCGCGCTCATTGCAGCCTTCCGGTGGGTGTGGGTTTTGGCATTCGCGACGCGGCAACCGCCGAGGCCATCGCACGCATCGCCGACGCAGTGGTGGTGGGGAGCCGGATTGTGCAGGAAATCGAGGAATCGCCTGAGAGCGAAGTGGTTGAGCGTGTGCAGCACCTGGTGGAGGAACTGCGCCGGGGCGTCGATGCGGCGGCAAGGTAGCGTAAGCCTCTTTCTCTGCGGGAGAGGGGATACAGACAGGAGAACAGGCCTATGAGTTGGTTCCAGAAAATCCTCCCGCCCAAGATCAAGCGCCGGCAGGAGGCGAGGAAAAGCGTGCCGGAAGGCCTGTGGTCGAAATGCCCGGCCTGCAACGAAGTGCTCTACAAGGCTGATCTGGGGAACAACCTCGAGGTCTGCCCGAAGTGCGGCTATCACAATCGAATCGGCGCCCGCGAGCGCCTCGACTTGCTGCTTGATGCTGAAGGCCGCAACGAGATTGGCGCAGAGATCCGTCCGCTGGATCCGCTCAAGTTCAAGGACAGCAAGAAATATCCGGATCGTCTGGTCGAGGCGCAAAAGGCCACCAGCGAAACCGATGCGCTGGTGGTGATGGCTGGAAGCATCAAGGACATTCCCGTTGTGGCCGCGGCCTTCGAATTCAAGTTCATGGGAGGGTCCATGGGTTCGGTGGTGGGCGAGCGCTTTGTTCGAGGTGTGGAAGCTGCCATGGAAGCGCGCTCGCCTTTCATTTGTTTTTCAGCCAGCGGCGGGGCGCGCATGCAGGAGGGATTGTTTTCCCTGATGCAGATGGCCAAGACGTCCGCCGCCTTGACCAAGCTGTCTGCTGAGAGGTTGCCATTCATCTCGGTATTGACCGATCCGACCATGGGGGGGGTTTCCGCCAGCTTTGCCATGCTGGGCGATCTGATCATTGCCGAACCCAATGCCTTGATCGGGTTTGCCGGCCCGCGGGTCATAGAGCAAACGGTGCGGGAAACCCTTCCGGAGGGGTTTCAACGCTCGGAGTTCCTGCTCGAAAAAGGCGCCATCGACCGCATCATTGACCGCCGCCAAATGCGCGATGATCTGGCCACCACGCTGTCGATTCTGCTGAAACGCCCCGCGCTTGCAGCCTGAGCGCTCGCTGCAGGGATGGCTGGCCCGCCTGGAATCCCTGCACCCGAAAGCAATCGACCTGGGGTTGGAGCGCAGCCGGGAGGTTTTGCAACGCCTGGACTTTCAACTTGGTTGCCCGGTGCTCCTGGTGGCGGGCACCAATGGCAAGGGCTCGACCTGCGCCTATCTGGAAGCAATCCTGCAGTCTGCCGGCTACCGGACCGGGCTCTACACTTCCCCTCACCTGTTGCGCTATAACGAACGCGTTCGAATTGATGGTAAAGATTGCAATGACGAAGCCATCGTGGCAGGCTTGGCCGCGGTGGAAGCAGTCAGGGGCAAGACCTCCCTGACCTATTTCGAGCATGGCACCCTGGGTGCGGCTTGGCAGTTTGCCAGGGCAAAGGTGGAGGTGGCCATACTCGAAGTGGGCCTGGGCGGCCGCCTGGATACGGTCAACCTGTTTGAGCCTGACGCAAGCATCGTGACCAGCGTGGACCTGGATCATCAAGACTGGCTGGGCGCCGATCGCGAGGCCATCGGCTTTGAAAAGGCTGGCATATTCCGACCGGGCAAACCCGCGGTCTGCGCCGATCCACAGCCGCCGTTATCGCTGCGGAGGCAAGCCCGGAACATTCGGGCGAGATTGCAACTCATCGGCCAGGATTTCGGTTATCGACTGGGCACGGACAATTGGCAGTTTTATTGGTACGGACAGTCCCTGTCCTGCCTGCCCCTGCCTGCTATGGCTGGGGAATTCCAGGTGCGCAATGCGGCCGCTGCCCTGGCGGGATTGCTGAATATGCAGGATAGCCTGCCGGTGACTGAGGCAGCCATGAATCGGGGCTTGCGCGAGGCCCGGGCTGCAGCGCGATTTCAGCAGATCGCCGCGAAACCGCAGATCATTCTCGACGTGGCCCACAACCCCGAGGCTGCCAGGGCACTCGCGGGCAATCTCATGGCGCGGCCCGTGGCAGGTCGTACTCTCGCGGTGTTCGCCTTGCTGGCGGACAAGGACTTGCCCGCAGTGGTGTCGCCCCTGCAACCCCTGATCGATGCGTGGTATGTGTGCGGGCTGGAAGGCCCACGAACCCGGCCGGCTCAGGAGCTTGCGAGGGATATCGGCAGACTCGTCGGAGACAAGAGCGTGGGGCGCTATGCGTCGCCGGCCGAGGGCTGCGCGGCAGCTCTTAGCGTAGCCCGTGAAAATGATAGAATTTTGGTTTTCGGTTCCTTCCATACGGTGGCATCCGTACTGGTGGCACATCCCACATGGCAGTTCAGGTAGCGGAGGCGGAATTCAAGCGGCGTGCGCGGCGCCGGCTGATGGGTGCGGTCGCGCTGACTATTCTGGCAGTTGTCGTTCTGCCCTTGGTGCTGGACAAGGAGCCGCCTCCTGCGGGGCCGCTCAATATCCAAATGCCCCTCGCCTCGGGGACGCCGGCTCCTGCTGAACCGGCTCCCGCCGCAGCAACGGCACCGGCGGCCAAACCCGCGGACGTGGTAGGCAATGCAGATGCAAGTTCTGCGGCAGCGACTGGGAAAAAAGCATCCAGCCTGCGCGAAAGTGCCGTGGGTGAGTACTCGGTTCAGGTCGGTGCTTTCACGGATGCGACGAACGTGAACCGGATCAAGGCAAGAATTCAGTCCCTGGGACTTCCCGCATTCACGGACCGGCTGGACGGCAAGACCCGGGTGAGGGCAGGCCCATTCCCGGACAAGTCTACGGCTGAAAGTGCCGCGGGCAAACTTGAGGCGGTGGGCCTGCCCGCGAAACTCGAGGGTCCATGACAACACTGGACTGGATCATCCTGCTGGTCTTGGCGGCATGCGTGTTTCGCAGCCTGATGCGGGGCTTGGTGGAGGAAGTCTTTTCCCTGGGTGCATGGATCGTGGCCTTCATTGCTGCCAAATGGGGCGCGGTGGCGATTGCGCCGATTTTGCCTGTCGGGATAACAAGTGTAAGCATGCGTTACTTTGCGGGTTTTGCCGTGGTGTTTCTGGCTATGATGATACTAGTGCTCATCACCGGACACATGGTTAAGAGTTCGGTTGACGCGGTGGGCTTGACGGGCGTGGATAAATTGATTGGCGGGGTGTTTGGTCTGTTGCGCGGAGTCGTGATTCTGGTGGGGCTGACGCTGGCTGCCGGCCTGACCCAGTTGCCCAGGACGGACTTCTGGCGCCAGGCGACCTTGTCGCCCGCCCTGGAGATCATGGCAACCCAGGTGAAGTTTTTGCTGCCGCAAAAGCTGGCCAGGTACATTCGTTACGATAGGTGAGTTATGTGTGGCGTGGTCGGGATTGTCGCCAATATTTCGGTTAACCAGCTCCTGTACGACAGCCTCATGGTGCTTCAGCATCGGGGGCAGGATGCGGCGGGGATCGTCACCGCCGAAGGCGCCCGGTTTCATATGCACAAGGGGCAGGGCTTGGCGCGGGATGTATTCCGCACCCGTGATATGCGCAATCTGCTGGGCACCATGGGCGTCGCCCATGTGCGCTATCCCACGGCAGGAAGCGCCTCATCCAGCGCGGAAGCTCAGCCTTTCTATGTCAACTCGCCGTTCGGCATTGTGCTTGGGCACAACGGCAATCTGATCAATACGGACGAGCTCAAGGAAGTCCTGTTCCGCGAAGATTTGCGGCATGTCAACACCAATTCCGATTCCGAAATTCTGCTCAACGTGCTCGCGCACGAATTGCAGAGTCGCTCCAAGGGCGGACGCCTGGACCTCAACACCATATTCGGAGCAGTGGCGGGCGTGCATGCACGCTGCCGCGGCGCTTACGCGGTGGTCGCGTTTATCGCGGGCTACGGGCTGCTGGCGTTTCGCGATCCGCATGGTATTCGCCCGCTGGTAATGGGGGTGAACGAATCCGGTGCGGTGCCCGAGTACATCATTACCTCAGAATCGGTGGCCATCGATGCCCTGGGGTTCAAGATCATGCGCGACGTGGCGCCGGGCGAGGCCGTCTTCATCGACTACAACCGCCACCTGCACAGCCGGCAGTGTGCCCGCAGTCCGCGCCTCAATCCTTGCATTTTCGAGTATGTTTATCTGGCCCGCCCGGACTCGGTGATCGATGGCATTTCCGTCTACAGTACCCGGTTGCGCATGGGCATTGCGTTGGCGAAGAAGATCCAGCGCGATTTCGGCCACCTGAAAATCGATGTGGTCATTCCGATCCCCGACACCAGCAGGCCCTCTGCGCTGCAACTCGCCAATCATCTCAATGTTTCATATCGGGAGGGCTTCATCAAGAACCGCTATATCGGCCGCACCTTCATCATGCCGGGCCAGGCATTGCGCAGAAAGTCGGTGCGGCAAAAACTTAATGCCATCGCAGAGGAATTCAAGGACCACAACGTCCTCCTGGTGGATGACTCCATCGTGCGTGGCACGACCAGCCGGGAGATCGTTCAGATGGCGCGCGATGCCGGCGCCAGCCAGGTATTCTTTGCCTCTGCCGCGCCGCCGGTCAAGTTCCCCAATGTGTACGGCATCGACATGCCCACCCGTTCCGAGCTCTTGGCGCATGATCGCAGCAATGAGGAAGTCGCCCGCGAAATCGGCTGTGATGCCCTGATTTACCAGGATCTCGAAGATCTGATTGAGGCGGTGAAGGACGGCGATTCCGCCATCGACGACTTTGACACTTCCTGTTTTGACGGCCGCTATATTACCGGGGATGTGACGCCCGAATACCTCAATTACATCGAGGCCGTGCGCAATGGCGAAACGCCGGTGCAGGCTGCCCTGGCCACCCAGCAGCTGGATCTCAATCTGGCTGCCGCAAGCAACAGTTGACAGCGCCGACCGGCCGAGCCTAAATTTCCATCATGCGCCGATTTGTACACAGATTGCGGGCGCACTATAAATGCGGCTAAACGTGGAAGACCCGTTCCGCTTTGGCTGAACGGGTTTTTTTCTATGGAGCAACCATGAACAAACAGGATTACGACTTGCAGACGCTGGCTATCCGGGGCGGCACGGTGAGAAGCCAATTCGGCGAGCATTCCGAGGCGTTGTTTCTCACTTCCAGTTTTGTGTTTGACAACGCCGCCCAGGCAGCGGCCCGCTTCAAGGGGGAAGAATTGGGCAATATCTACGCCCGCTTCACCAATCCCACCGTCAGCATGTTCGAGAACCGCCTGGCCCTGATGGAAGGAGCGGAGCGGTGCGTGGCCTTCGGGTCCGGCATGGCGGCCATACTGGCCACGGTTATGGGACTGATGAAGGCCGGCGAGCACATCGTTGCGTCGCGCACGATCTTTGGCTCGACGGTTCAGTTGTTCAACAACATCCTGTCCCGTTTCGGGATCGAGACCACCCTGGTTTCGCCGACCGACCCGGGCGAATGGCGGGCCGCGATCAGGCCGAACACCCGACTGTTCTTTCTCGAATCACCTTCCAATCCCTTGACCGAGGTGAGCGACATTGCCGCCATCTCTGCCATCGCCAAAGGGGCGGGCGCCTGGATGGCGGTGGACAACTGCTTTTGTTCGCCAGCATTGCAGCAACCCCTCAAGCTCGGCGCGGATATTGTCATCCATTCCGCCACCAAATATCTGGACGGCCAAGGACGGGTGCTGGGCGGAGCCGTGCTGGGTGGGAAAGACTTGCTCGAAGGGGTTTACACGTTCCTGCGCACCGCCGGCCCCACCCTGTCCGCGTTCAATGCCTGGATATTTCTCAAGGGTCTGGAGACGCTCAGTCTGCGCATGGAGGCCCATTCGCGCAACTCCCTGGCGCTGGCCAATTGGCTGGAAGCCCAGCCCCAGGTGACGCGGGTGCTTTATCCCGGCTTGCCATCCCATCCCCAGTATCAACTGGCCATGGCCCAGCAGAAAGCCGGTGGCGGCATCGTAGCCTTCGAAGTGCGCGGTGGCAAGGACGCGGCGTGGACGGTGATTGACGCCAGCCGGCTGATTTCGATTACCGCCAATCTGGGTGACACCAAGACCACCATTACCCATCCGGCCAGCACCACCCACAGCCGCATGACGCCTGAGCAGCGTCAGAATGCCGGCATTGGCGACGGCCTGATTCGAATCGCCGTGGGTCTGGAAAGCATTGCTGATATCAAGACCGATCTGGCCCAAGGGCTGAAGAAAATTTGATCGGGGTGAATTTGCGCTGGCTCTGCAGTCACCAGTGGAAGGTGTATCGATGGCGTCGGTGATGAGCATGCGGGCCTCCGCCCGCAATATTCTGCTTCTGCTGGGCTTGTGCACGCTCGGTAGCGCCCAATCCGGCCTGGCGGCTGACATGATCGTGCTGAGGTACCTTGATCAGGATCCCGGCGCGCCGCCCTACACGAGCCGAATATTGATCACGCCTCAGTTTCTGCGCCTGGATGACGGCAGGGATGAGTCTGACTTTGTCCTGCTCAAGCGCAAGACCGGCGAAGTGACCAATGTGCTGCACGGCATGAAGACCGCCATGCGAATTCGCAACAAGCCCTTGCCCGCTTCGGCGCGGCCGACCTGGCAGGTGGAGGAAAGGGTGGAGGAGATAAGGCCCGGAACAAACCGGGTCACCATACTGGCCAAAGGCAAAGTGTGTTCGCAGACGGTAGCTGCGGAAAAACTGTTGCCGGAGGCAGCGAAGGCCTTGGCTGAATACAAGGCAGCGTTGGCCTGGACTCAGTACCAAACCTATCAGAACACTGAACCGGATATGCGCCAGGACTGCGACCTGGTTCACCATGTGTGGGACACAGGCCTAGCCTTGGGCCATGGATTGCCCATGGAAGAGCGGGATTATGCTGGGCGCAGCCGGCATCTGGAAAAACAGGGCAGGGAGAGGCTGCGGCCCAGTTTGTTCAAATTGCCAACGCGCTACGCGGTCGTCTATGTCACACCAAACTGACTACAGAATTTTCAGCCGGCACTGCTGCTGATCACAGACGACATATCCGCCGGATTCATACCAGTCAGGCAATACCCAGCGTTCGCAAGCGTGTCCGTCCAGTTCGTGAACGTGACGAGCAGGTCGGTGGGTGTGGCCATGGATAAGCCGAGGGTAGCCATGGAGTTTCAATACTCGGCCGACTTCCTCCTGGTTAACATCCATGATTTGTTCAGGCTTATTCTGCTTGGCCGACTCGCTCCGGGCTCGGGCAAATCCGGCAAGGCGCTGGCGCATGGCCAGCGGCAGAGCCAGCAGCGTGGCCTGGATCCACGGGCGTCGAATCTTGGCGCGAAACGATTGGTAGTTGAGGTCGTCAGTGCAAAGCGTGTCTCCGTGCATGAGCAGGGTGGGGATGCCATAAAGCGAGATCACGGTGGGGTCCGCCAGCAGGCTCATGCCCGACTGGGCTGCGTACTTGTCGGCCAGAAGAAAATCCCGGTTGCCATGCATGAAGTAAACGCGGGTACCAGCCTGACCAAGGTATTTCATCCGCAGCGCAACATCCTGCGCGATGCCGGAAGACAGATCGTCGTCTCCCACCCAGTATTCGAACAGGTCCCCTAATATATAGAGGGCGTCAGCGCCGCTTGCTTGGGCTTCAATGAAATGAAAAAAGCGCCCGTTGATGTCCGGGCGCTGGTCGGCCAGGTGCAGGTCGGAGATGAAATAGGTGCGACGCGATCCGGCTGAGTGTTCAGACAACTTCAGCCTTGGTAATGACGATGTCTTCCACCGGCACATCCTGGTGGCCAGCGTTGCTTCCGGTGCGGACCTTCTTGAGTTTATCCACAACGTCCTGCCCTTCGGCAACTCTGCCAAACACGCAGTACCCGAAGCCCTGGGGAGTGGGCGCGGTAAAGTTCAGAAAGCTGTTGTTGGCCACATTGATGAAGAACTGCGCGGTGGCGGAATTGGGATTGGGCGTGCGCGCCATGGCGACGCTATAGGCTTCATTCTTCAAGCCGTTGGCCGCTTCGTTTTCAATCGGGGCGCGGGTGGGCTTCTGCGTCATGCCGGGTCCGAACCCGCCACCCTGGATCATGAAGCCGTCGATCACGCGGTGGAAAATCGTGCCGTCATAAAAGCCGTCTTTGACGTACTTCAAGAAATTTTCGACCGTAATCGGCGCTTTTTCGGCGTCAAGTTCCAGGCTTATGATTCCAAGGCTGGTGTGCAGTTTGACCATGTCTGTCCTTATAGAACGGATTCGTAGAGTATCTTCCATTCGCCGTTTTCCTGATGCCAGTACTGGCGCTTGCGGGAAACGTCGTTCAGATTGTTGCTTTTGTAGTCCTGCTCGAAGCTCACCATGACCAAGGAGTCTTCGCCCGGATAGCGAACTGCGCTTACATTTTTCAGCCGGATATTGATCCAGGACTTGCCCGTGTTGACACGGCGTTTGGTCTCGGCAAATTCCTTGAAGGACTGGCCGCCTGCTTGGAACTTGCTGGAGTAATGCGACAACAAGCGTTCGGTATTGCGGCTTTCCCAATCCTGGCGCCACAGCTCCATTGCGTTGCGGAAATCGCTGCGGCTGCGGTCGAGCGTGGCAGGATCCACCCAGTTGAGCGTATTGGCAATTAGCACGGGAGTCCGCCCGATGGCGATGAAGCGGGCCAGGCTGGCCAAGTCTTCGTTGGACAGCACCACGCACCCGTCACTTGCGTTGGGGGGGCGGCTGTAGGTATTGCGCGGAACGCCGTGAATCCAGATGCCCGACCCGTTTCGCCCCTCGCGCCGGTCCCAGTCATTGGGGTAACTCAATGGATAGGCACCATCGCCGTAAAGCTCCTCCAACTCGCTGCGCGGTTTATGCGAGATGATGGTGTACCAGCCCACCGGCGATCGCTTGTCGCCTGCCTTGGTCTTCCCGGTGCCCAGCTTGCCTATGGTGACGTAATAGTCGGCTCGGCGGACCCAGCCTTCCGGCCGGTTTTCAAACACATAAAGCCTCGATCGTGCGGCATCCGCAATCAGCACGTAGTGAACATCCGGAGCCATGGACAGAAGGGCATCCGGCACCAGCTTGGGATCGACGGGCTGGGTGACATCCAGCAGGCGCTGACGGGCTTCCGCGCGCAGGTCATCCAGTTGCGGCCTGGAAGCCGACGCATTGCCCAGGGTGAGGATCGGCTGGGCATGCGCCAGCATCAGGTCGCCCTTGACCAGTTGGGCAAGGCGAAAATTAGGGTAGCGGGCCAGCAAACTGTTGAGGGATTGCCAGGCGCTTTCCATCTTGTTCTGGCTGACATCCATCAGGGTCTCCGATAACAGTCGCTCTGCGTCGGATTGGCCGGAACTGACGCTTGGCAGCAATGCGCCACAGAGCAGCAGGATGGCGGTGAATTTCAGGCTCTTCACAGGCACATCCAGTCAGCGGCCACTTTCCTGCATGATCAGCCACCTGTCGCCGCTGCGAAGCAAGTCCAGCCGTTTGGTGCTGATGTTTCTCAGGTGTTTGGAGCGGTATTTCTGGCGGAATTCGACCGTCGCACGGTCAGCACCATCGGGCTTGATGTGTATATTGGAGACCTGCACCGACACGCCTTCTGCCTTGCCCACCCGTTCGCGGCGCTCGGCTTCCCAGGCGGTTCGGCTGCCGGCGGCAGGCTTGAAGTCGGGCGCGTAATAAGCCAGATAGGCATCGACGTCTTTGGCAGACCAAGCCTTGGCCCAACCCTGGACGGTCTCTATGATCCTATCTGGGGAGGGGGTATCACTGGAACTGGCAGCTGGCTTGGCAGAAGCGGGCTTGACGGGCTCGGGCGTCGCCGACGTCATTGTCTTGGCCGGGCCTGGATTGCGCCCGCCGGTCATCAGATCCTTGATCAGTGCGAGCTTGGTCTGCGCCGAGGTATTGCTGTTATCCAGCTGAAGCGCCTTGTCATAGGCTATGGAAGCCATCTTGGCATAGAGGTCGCCCAGGTTCTCGTGCGCGGTGGCGTAGCTGGGATGGGTGCGAATGGCCATTTCCAAGGCCGTGCGGGCCGCATCATACTTGCCTTGGGCAGCATAGAGCACGGCAAGATTGTTATAGGGTTCGGGCAGCTCGGGATAGTCTTCAGTCAGACCGGTAAAGGCCTGGATCGCATCCGCAGTCTTGTTCTGGTCCGCCAGGATTAGACCTCTGAGGAACCGCACCTGGGCATCCTTGGGGTTTTTCACCAAGTACTGGTTGGCCCGATTCAAGGCCTCGTTTAACTCACCCTTGCGGAACAGCTGATTGATGTCCTGGATGTCGTTCGCGCCGGCTGAACTGGCTGCAACTGCGAGACCGAGTGCAATGACGGAAGCGAATCTGCGCAATGTAGGCATGTGTTAGACTCAAAAAAGTTGCCACGTGACTTTGTATTCTAACAATTCCCCGATCAGGTTGCGCGGCTTGTCAGCCAAATATGGCGCCATCCCATCCTCGTCCACCCTAATGCTGACGCTCCACAATTCTCTAACCCGACGCCTGGAAACTTTCGTACCCCTTCAAGCGCGGCGGGTTCGGATGTATGTCTGCGGCATGACGGTCTACGACTACTGTCATCTTGGTCACGCCAGGGTATTCGTGGTGTTTGACATGGTGGCGCGCTGGCTCCGGGCTTCTGGCTATCGGGTCACCTATGTACGGAATATTACGGACATCGACGACAAAATCATTAAGCGCGCCCAGGAAAACGGGGAAACGACCGCGAACCTGACGGGGCGCTTTATTGACTTCATGCACGAGGATGAGGCCCGGCTGGGTGTGCTGCGCCCGGATCATGAACCGCGTGCCACTGAGTATCTGGCCGAAATGCTGGCCATGATAGCCAGCTTGGTAGATAAGGGCTTGGCTTACCCTGCCGACAACGGCGACGTATATTACAACGTGCGCAGATTCGCCCCTTATGGGGCATTGTCCGGCAAATCCATTGATGATCTCCGCGCCGGCGAGAGGGTCGAGGTCGACCCGCACAAGCGCGATCCCATGGATTTCGTTCTGTGGAAGGCCGCTAAACCCGGCGAACCCGCCTGGAACAGTCCTTGGGGGCGGGGCCGGCCGGGCTGGCACATCGAATGCTCAGCCATGAGCGGCAAGCTGCTCGGCGTGCATTTTGACATCCACGGCGGTGGCCAGGACCTGCAGTTTCCCCATCATGAAAACGAAATTGCCCAGAGCGAGGGCGCGAATGGCTGCAAGTTCGTCAATTACTGGCTGCATAACGGCTTCGTGCGG
>DASQBT010000240.1:0-5485 GCA_035635075.1 Thiobacillaceae bacterium
GCCCATACCAGACCTTTGGCGAGCCGCAGGCTGTTGTAATGGCTCCAGTAAGCGGAAAAGGCACTGGCATCCAGCGGCTGCAAGGGAAGAAGTCCCAACAGCAGGCTGATACTCCAGGCCAAGACGAGTAGGCCCAGCAATGTGCTCAGCTTGCTGACTTGCCATGGGGGTTCCCTCAGGCGGGCGATCCACAGCGCCACCACGAGCGTGAGCAGAATCAGCAGGTCAAACTCATCCCAGAAGAACCGCCCCGTCCAGGGAGCAAGGTCCAACAATGGCAAGGCAGCCGGTACCAGGATCAGCCACGCAGCCGAGTAGCGAAACAGCAGAGCACAGTAAACAAGGCCACCCAATGCCAGGGTCAGGTTCCAGCGAGGAAACATCCAGAGGGAAGCCCCCACGGCGAAAAGCAGCGATATGGAGACAAGGCGCGCCAGCCAATGCCAGGCTTGCTGCCCGTCACCAACGACCCTTGCCCCAGCCTCCTCGGATTGAGCCAGACCATGGCCCACGTTGCCAAGTCGATCCGAGCTGCGGAGGGAGTGGTCCCGCAGGCCAGAGGGGCTGCTCTCTGCAAGCGGTATTTTGTCCGAGCCAGAGTACACCCGGCGACTCCGCTGCGCGAGCCACAGTCCTGCGGCAAGTCCAAGGGGAAGTACCAGCCAGTCCCGCGGCTCACCCAGGCCCAAGGCTGCAGAGAGTATGAGGAACACCGGCAAGCCAAGCAATGCAATCAGGCGTGCCAGACGTTCCCAGCCCGCCAAGCCCAAAAGCAAACCCAATGCACCCCAGCGAACGGCCGACCTGATCAGGTAGTAGGTGTTCTCAAGCGCGACACCCAAATAACCTCCGGCCCAGGTAGCGAGCTTCAGGTGACGCTCGCCGGGAAGAACAAGCGCCAATACCAGACAAACTACAAGAGCAATTGACCAGAGATACTCAAGCCACCCGGTCCCGAGGGGACGGACAAGAGTGCGACGCAATAGCGAAGCGCCGATCAGGCCTGGAGCTTACGCCGACGCCGCATGACCAGCTGGTAACCACCCAGGCCGGCCAGCATCAGCAGCAGCGTTTCGGGTTCCGGCACGGATGCCGTATTGCGCGCATCGTAGTGGCCCGCGATGGGAGTCAAATTACCGGGGCCCGAGCACGTCAGGCTGAAGGTACGATTGGCCGCATTTGGGGTGCCCCCATAGCTGAAGGTCAGGGTGTAGGTCTTGTTGCCTGCCGTGTTCCCCGTACCCTGACAGGTTCCCGGCGCCGTCGTGGAAAACTGCAAGGTGCCGGTCAACCCCTCAACATTAGGGCCTTGACCGGGGATGTTTTGCACGACCACGCTCAGACTGCCAGGGGTATAGGTACCGTTGGCGATAGCTGGAAAGCCTGAGCCGAAAGTGGCAGCGGTACATCCCGACAGAACGACCGAAGCCCCACTGGCAGGAAAAGTCCCGGCAGTGGTCTTGGTGAAGGTAAACCCCCCGCTGGCGCAGGCGATATTGGCGTCGGCAACAGTTTTGAGGATGATATTGTAACTGGCTGCGAACGCGCTGCCTGTCAGCATCAACCCCACCGCGACCGCTAACCCAAGTACGCTCTTCTGAAAGTGACCCAGCATCTCTTTTCTCCATAGCCGCCCGATCGGCGGCTAAAAATATTGCTATATCAACAAATTAAAGCAATTTTCACACCACGATATTTTCTGTTTAACAAACAAAGGATTAGTTTTCGATACCCGTTGGCTGTGCTTGCATCCGTAAAAATCTCCGACAAACCTTACCCTGTCTGGTCGGCCCGCGCGAGTTCTCGGCGACGCCCGTGGCCAAAACCTTTTCCCTTGTCGCATTGAGCCCTGAGCAACCAGCGCTGCTCCTGAATGGCAAAGCGCGTAGCGAGTACACTTGCCACCAGCAGCCAGTAGAATAGTTCCCAGTAGGCGATTCCCAGAAAGATCGCTCCTACTGCGTAGGCCATGAGAGACGCCCGCAACATGGCAGCCCAGCGCTGCACCCAATCCAGGCGCCAGCGTTTGCCCAAACGTCCCATTCGGGTAAGGCTAAGAATGGTCCCCGCCAGGAGTGCCCCCCAAAGCAGCAAGCCCGGAAAGCCATGTTCGGCTCCCATCTTTATGTAGGCGCTGTGCCAATCCCGACTGCCATTGGGCAGCGAGACGTAAATCCAGCTCTCGAAGCCCCCACCAAGCCAAGGGTGAGCCAGCAAGTAATTCCAGCCGCTTTGCCAGACTTCCAGTCTTCCCATCGCCGATTCGTCGGCTTGATAGTGGCCCATTCCGGTCATCCGTTCAAGCCAGCCCTCTGGGAACAAGAGCCCGATGGCCACCAGGCCGGTAACCAGAATTATCAGCGGTGCGGTCTTGCGCCGATAGTGCCAGATCAGCAGCAGGCTCATCGCGCCCAGACTTAGGAAAGCGCCGCGCGACCAGGAGGAAAGCGCGGAGCCAAAGCACAGCACGATGGCCACCGCCAGCACAGCCCGCAAGGCGCGGTCGCTGATCTCGTCCCGCCATAAGAGTAATAGCGGAATCGTCATGGCGACCGCAATCGCAAATTCATTGTTTCCAGCCATTTCGCTCCCTGGCGCGCCATAGACCCGGTCCTGAAAGCCGGTAATGAAGGCCCAGA
The DNA here is from genome assembly GCA_035635075.1 of Thiobacillaceae bacterium. Taxonomy (GTDB): domain Bacteria; phylum Pseudomonadota; class Gammaproteobacteria; order Burkholderiales; family Thiobacillaceae; genus DASQBT01. The sequence goes on from DASQBT010000240.1 coordinate 2,640, forward strand.
AGCCACCTTTGACGGCCACAAGTGCAACCGATCCAGCGATCACGATCAGCAAGAGACGGAGCTTCTCGCTGTTATCAATCAGTACGATCATGAGCATTAACGGAACAAACATCTTGCCCACATCCGCCAACTTGGGCCATGCCGCCCAGGGGTTCATCCCTGACCAGGTGGTTATGGCAAATTGCCCCAGCAACATTAACAGGACAGCAAAACGCCAATCCCAGAACAACTCGAGCTCAAGGCGCTTGCGCGACCAAGCATAGAAAGCAGAAACAAGCGTGATACCAAGCAGTATGGAATACGCTGGGATTCCGCCCTGCCCATCGCCGACGCCTTGGGGGTGGACAATGTTGAGCACCCCCAATCCGAGCAAACCCATCCAGGGCTCACGCCAAGTCATCCCGGCCATGGCAAGCAGCATGATCAGGCTGCTTATATCCTGCATTTGTGGCCTCCGGCACGAGTTGTCCTCATGCCTTGCCTCTGCTCCCCTGCGGCACGCGCTGTCCAGATCGGATCAGGCGGCCTAGGTTCGACGAATGAGCCTTCGGAGATTTTCCGGCCAGGAGCTTGCGGGACAAGATCAGCCTGCCGCTGACAAATCCGACGGCGCCGCCGAGCCATTGAAGAATGATGTCCATGCTATCCGGATTTTTTTCCGGGAGGGCAAGACGGCCCAGTTCGATAGCCACGGCCGTGCACGCGATTAGCGCCAGGGACAGGAAGGTCACAAGTCCACGCCAAGTCCAGCGAAGTTGAGAGACGAACCAGGCAAGCATGGCACCTAGCGGGATGAAGAATAGCACTTTGTGCAATACCTCCGTTGCGGCGCGATACTCGGTCCCGTAGTAATACGCCTCGAAGGGGACACGCGTCAGAAAACTATGCAGACGCTCGCGCAGGAAGGCGCCATCTGTCCTGAAATGGAAGGGATACCAGAACAACACGGCCAAGCCAAACATCCATAGCAACGCAAGCGCGAGTGGCAGCAAGGTCTTGAAAATGTCCGACGTCGCAGCTGTCCGTTTCATTTCCTTGCTTGGCCGCAGGCCGGAGACATATTTTGCACCTAGGAGAACTCCCACTGCTCCACCCAAGGCGGCGGTAATCACTTCGGTGACATCGGTGACGCGGGAATAGACAAACAACTGCAGGACCTCCAGCAATGCGGCACCACCAATGGTCATCGCCCATGCCCGCAGGCTGCTGCGCTTGCCACTGATTTGCCAAAAAAACGCAGGGGGCGCCCACATCAAGGCATCCATTGTCAAAGCATAGATAGCCAGGCTGGGCTCGGAAGGCAGCGTGGCGAATGGAATCAGGTTGAGTTTGCCTTCCCGCCATTTGTGAAAGATCTCAACCGCGCTGATAGTGAGATCAAGCGGAAGGACGCCATAAATAAAGACGGCGGCGACGTACGCCCAGGCAAGGCGTTCGGCAAATGTCGCCGGCTCCTTGATACTTCTCCAGTCAACGTACCAGCGCGAGAGCTTGCCGCCCAGCACCCACCATCCCACTACCCCAATGACGGTGCCTATGCACTCAGCGATGATGTCGTTAAGCGAAACGGTGCGTGGTGGAAAGAAGATCTGCGTGAACTCAATACCCACGCTCAGTGCCAAGCCTGCGACCAGCACGGCCAGTGTGAACAGCGATCTGCTCAGGAATCCTCGCGACCACAGGGCTCCAAGCCAGAAAAATGCCAAAGGAATGAACAGCAGGATGTTGGCCACCCAATCGGCCCGCGAGCCAATTCCCAGATTCAAGTAGGGAATAGCTCGAAAGCGTGTCACTGCCTGGGTCCATGGCTGGGGATGAAAGTGTAATGGAACCAGGCTGCCGTATATCACAAAAACCAGGTAGAGCAGCGCCAGAACAAGGAGGGTCGGGCGGACACTGGGCACGTCTTTGGACCTCCTGTCTTGCTCCTGTAACACCCGGTCACCGCCCATTGATATAGGCCTCAAAGCTCGCGTTGACGCTATTTCCCCAGGCGCCGACGCGCGCAGGGTCCGGTCGATCTGTGTCCCAGTCAGGATAAGCCGCAAAGGTCGCCGAGCTTGCCGGTGGCACCTCGTGTTTGGGGTGCCTCAGGTTCATCAATGCGGCGCTGAGCTGGGCGGCCGGATAGAGTTTTTCCAGCCCGCTTTGAAAAGGCAGGGTGACGTTGTGCGCCGACTCCCCGCCCTGCAAGGGCCTGCTCGCGACAATCAGATTGGCTTCCACTCGCTGGATGTAGCGTTCGTCCACTGACGGCTTTTGCCGGATGACGATGCCTGCGTCGCGCGCAACGATCGTATTGTAGAAAATATCCATCTCACGAGGAATATCGTTGTGCGGCTGGATATGCACGCCGTCCCCGTAGGGATTGATGAAGACATTGTTGTACAGGGCCAGGCGGCCCTCTGCCTGAAACAAGGCCTCGGTGGCGTTATCCACGAACAGGTTGCCGTAAACGAGATAGCGATCGTCTGTACCCGGTCCCTGAAGCGGCCAGTGGCCCAGCAATACGTTGGGTCTCGCCATTGGACCAACCGATGCATTGCGGGACTTGCCAAACAGATTGTCGCGGATGACGGTCACGGCAGGCTCTTTGGGTGCATCTTCCAGGGGGGGACGCGGTCTTTGATGCTTGATCTGCAGATCATAGCCCAGGCTGTCCACCACCTCGTTGGCTTCGATGAGCCCCGCCCAGAAGGGTGCCGAGCCATCGGAATTACCCAGATACATGCCGGTTCCAGCCCTTTCGATGACATTGCGACGAATCACCCAGCCCCAGGCCGGGCACTTGGTGGAGATACCAACAATCTGCTGGTTGTTGCCATGGCCCGTAATGTGCAGGTTTT
>DASQBT010000241.1:0-2120 GCA_035635075.1 Thiobacillaceae bacterium
ATGCACTGTTGATTGCTGATCCGCCGGCGACCTTCATGGTACGGGTGACAGGGGATTCCATGGTCGGTGCCGGCATTGCCAGCGGCGACATCCTGGTGGTGGATCGTGGCCTTACGCCGGCACATGGCTGGTCTGTCCCGCTCCCCGTGGGCACTAACTTAAGGTGGATAATCCCCACCAAGGAGTAGTGTTCATGACCAAGACCAGACGTACTTTTCCGGAGCCCCTCAAGCGCGAAGCGGTTGAGCAGGTGCTTGCCGGCACTCCATTACGACATGTTGCCCAAGCCTTCGACATTACCGAGTCACTGCTGGGTAAGTGGAAACGTCAGTTCCAAGATGCCGGCCCCGATGCTTTCCCGGGCCGAGGCAAACAGAGCGGCGAAGCCGCCGAGCTGAAACGACTGCGCGACGAACTGGCTCGCGTCACCATGGAGCGCGATGTCCTAAAAAAGGCGCTCGCCATCTTCTCGCAACCCACGAAGTGAGATTCCGCGCGATTCAGGCACTGTCGGGCCGCTACCCGGTGGCGCCGATGTGCCAACTGTTTCGCGTGTCTCGCAGTGGCTACTACGCATGGCTACACCGCGCACCTTCGGCACGAGAGATGGCGAACCGGCAACTACTGCGCGAAATCCGGCTGATTCATGCCGAGGTCAATGGTATCTACGGCCATCGGTGCATTCATGCCGAACTTCTAGCGCAGGGTTTCGCCTGCGGGCGGCATCGCATCGCCGACTTGATGCGGCAAAACGGTATCCGGGTCAGAACTCGTAAACGTTGGCGCCCCGTGAGTGGTGGCCAGCATCTTCTCCCCGTGGCGCCCAATCTGTTACAGCGACAATTCGCCACTGGCGACATCAATCAGCGGTGGGTGTCCGATATGACCTATATCCGGACTGGTGAAGGGTGGCTGTATCTGGCGGTAGTGCTCGACTTGTACTCCCGGGCGATAGTGGGCTGGGCCATGCATCACCGCATGCAGCAAGAACTGGTGCATGCGGCCCTGACGATGGCGGTGGCGCGTCGCCAGCCTGCTGGAGAGGTGATTCTGCATTCGGACCGCGGGAGTCAGTACTGTGCCTTTGACTACCAGGCACTATTGAAGCGGCATGGGATGGTACCGAGTCACTCCCGCGCCGGGAACTGCTGGGATAATGCTGCGATGGAAAGCTTCTTTCGTTCGCTGAAGTCGGAGCGGGTTTATTTGACCCGCTACCACAGCTACGAGGAGGCACGTACAGATGTGTTTGATTACATCCGCTTTTACAATCACCAACGACGTCATTCGACCCTGGGGTATTTGACCCCGGTTGAATTCGAACGCCGTCGTTCAGTGCTTAGTGCTTAACCCTCTGTCCACGAGGAGCGGGACAGACCAATCCAAACACCCAGAGACATTGTCATCGGTCTAAATTGGCTCATAATCCATAGCAATGGAAAGCAAAAGACCCATAAGTTTCTCAACTTATGGGTCTTGTTTTCTCAGATTATGTGTCTATCTACATACAACATCACACATCAATATTCCGTGCAATCAATGCGTTACGTTCGATGAATTCTCGACGTGGCTCTACGTTGTCGCCCATCAGTGTGGTGAACACATCGTCGGCGGCCATGGCGTCTTCGATCTTCACTTTCAGCAGGCGGCGTACGGTCGGGTCCATAGTGGTTTCCCACAGCTGACCCGGGTTCATTTCGCCCAGACCCTTATAGCGCTGGATGGACAGACCCTTGCGTGCTTCGGCCAGCAGCCAGTCCAGCGCATCGCCGAACTCCTCTACCGGTTTCACGGTTTCGCCACGCTTGACGCTGGCGCCTTCGCGCAGCAGGCCTTGCAGCATGTCGCCGGTTTTCACCAGCACTTCGTAGTCGGCGGTATCGAGGAAGTCCTGATCCAGTACCGTTACCTGCACGTTGCCGTGCAGCTTGCGGGTGATCTTGATCAGCCATTCGTCGTTCTTCTCGTCGCGCAGTACGGCAAGCGAGATCAGCTCTTCCGGCAGTACCGCAGCCAGGGCGCTACGCGCTGCATTGGCAACGGCTTCGCTATCCAGCGCGATGCGGCCAACCTTCAGCAGTGCGTGCAGCACCAGCGGGTCTACCACGCGGCTTTCGCGT
>DASQBT010000242.1:0-3964 GCA_035635075.1 Thiobacillaceae bacterium
GACAACTTGCCCAAAACCCGTTCGGGCAAGATCATGCGGCGTCTGCTGAGGACCATCGCCAAGGGCGAGACGATCACCCAGGACGAGTCCACCCTGGAGAATCCCGCGATCCTGGAACAGCTGAAGCAGCAGGTCTGAATAGGACATGTTATTACGTATCGCGATAGGAACGACAAGCAGGGTGCGCTGTGCGCACCCTGCTTCCATCGCACACGTTGCGGATGCGAAAAGGGAATTAGCACGCCGTCAGGGCAGGTAGGCCTCGACCTGAATGTTCAGCTTGACTTCGTTACCCACGAACGGCAGGCCAGTGCGCAGGCCATAGTCAGAACGGCGTAACTGTCCCTGCGCGTCGGCTCCGCAGCCGCGTTTTTTTTCAGCCAGATTGAGGCCGCACTTGAAGCGGGAAATTTCCAGTCGCAGCGGATGGGTCTGACCTAGCAGGGTAAGCATTCCCTCTACCGCGACTGGCCGGTCGTTGTCGAAAACGAAGCGCTCCGAGCGGTAGACCATTTCAGGGTAACGCTGCGCCTGAAGCCATTCGTCCCCCTTGAGGATCTCGTCACGTTCAGCTTGGCCGGTATCCAGAGACGCGATATCGACATGGATTTCCAGTTTGCCGGTATGGGCCAGCTGATCCAGCTCGATAGATCCGGATGTACGGTTGAACTGGCCGCGCTGGGTGGAAAAACCCAGATGGTCGATCTCGAAACCCGGATAGGTGTGGGCGGGGTCTATTGTGTAACTCACGCACCAGGCTGGCGAGGCCAGCAGCAGTGTCGCGGAGAGCAGCCATTTCATGTTCAGCGCGACGGCGAATTGGCTGGCAACAGCCTGAAGGAGAAGGCGACCGGGACTTCATCGGCCAATGCCGACGTGTCTGCCCACTGACCCTGGCCGATGCCGTAGTCCAGGCGCTTAAGGATGAATGTGCCCTTAAGCTGCTGAGCTGGCCCGTCCGCCCGCAACAGGATGGGCAGGCTGACTGGGCGGCTGATGCCCTTGATCGTCAGGGTTCCCTGCAGCAAGTAGCGTCCTTTGTCCTGGGGCTGAACGGCGCTCGAAACAAAGCGCGCCCAAGGATAGCGGCGGCTGTCGAAGAACTCGCCCTTTATGGCTTCCGAAGTGGCGTCGGGCAAGCCGGCATCGATGCTGCCGGTATCCACGTCCAGCCGGATGCGCGCACGGGAAGGTTTGGCCGGGTCCCACTGGATATCGGCCTGATAGCGGTGGAACTCCCCCTCTACCGGGGCGCCCATGGCACGGTACTGAAAACCCAGCCGGCTTTGCGCCTGGTCGAGGCGCCAGTTGCCGGCGTACGACAGGGCCGGCACCAGGCTCACGCAGCACAGCAGTAATCGGAGTCCATTCATGAGTATCGCTTCAAGATAGGCAGCATTCGGAGCAGGGTCATGTCCCGGTCCACGATATGGTGTTTTAAGGCGGCCAGAACATGTACTAAGACAAGCACAGCCATGCTTATGTTCAAGCCTAAGTGGAGTCCCTTCAGCCCATCCACCCAGGCCTTGTGTTTTGGCAGCAGGGCAGGCAATTCCCAGAGATTCAAGTAAACAACCGGTACGCCGGCGGCTGAACTGAGGCACCAGCCGGAAAACGGGATGGCAAACATCAGGAAGTAGAGGCTTCCGTGCACCAGCCGGGCAGCCCTGAGCTGCCACTCGGGTCCGGGTTCGGGCGGCGGCGGTCTTACCAACAGACGATAGATGAGCCGCATGCTCACCAAAACGAGAATCGTAATGCCCGTCCATTTGTGCCAAGTAATGCGCTGGAGCTTTATCGGGCTCAATGGCAAGTTCTCCAGTGACAGGCCGAACAGGAAGTTGGCCACCAGGAAGGCTGCGATGAGCCAGTGAAAAAAACGCGCAACGGGAGTATAGGCAGATCCGGTCATATCCGATGCAGGTGATTCATCAAAGCATGGCAATTGCGGTCAACAATGAAATCATAAGCTTGCTACTCAGGGAAGAGAAACGCTTTGAAGTGAAGGCCGTTTGTCGGGCAATCATCAAGGATGACGAGATTGCGTCGATATCCCAAATCTAAGGAAGGGCTGGTCAGTTGGCTTGATGAGGCTTACTTGGCTGTTAAGGGCAAACTCGTCGCGAGGCGGGGACGCAAAGCCTCCGGTCTGGGCAGGTTGGGCAGATAGCGGGGTTGCCAGTGTCTCCTCATCGGAGGGCGGTTGTGTCCAGCAGCATTTTCTGACTACACGGGAGCAATGCATGAGCGCACTGGACCACAAACATCTGATTTCCTGCAATTGCCGCGATGGCTATCGCAGCGGCCCCATTCCGGCGCTGCTGGTTTCGGCGTTGTTATCGGCGCTGATTTGCGCATTTCCCGACCGAGGCCATGCGGCCTCCTTTGAACCCCCCAACCCGTTCTTGATTCAGCCGCGGGCAGGACTGCCTGATGCAGGGGATAGAGGAGGCAAGCACGCACCGGCTGGGCAGATTGAACCAGTACAGCTGCACGTGGCGGAAATGGCGGGAGCTGTCCAAACTGCAACGGTGCTGAAGGAACTTTAGGGCTGGCACTTGCTCGATATCGCACGATGGCCGCGAGCGCCAGCCAGGAATTCCTCAGGCAATCAGGCGAGCAAGACATCACCTATCGCTGCGCGTTTCTCCTGTGTGTCATTTTCCGGCCCTCGTGGCCGGCCTTTCTTGGCGCTTGGCGACTCATTTGTTCCAGCGGCCGACGGCGTCCGCCAGCAGACGTCCCACATCACCCAGACCCTGAATGACATGGGGATGATCCTGGGGCGCGGAGAGTACCCGATCGGCGTTGCTTACCACTTGCTGGCGCGGGATGACGATGACGCCCAGGGTGGTGAGAATCTCGCGCACATGGCGCAAGCCCCTGATCCCTCCCAGGCTGCTGGCACTGGCTGCGACCAGGCCTGCGATCTTGTTCCGATATGGCACCGAGCCGGATTGACTTTGCCAGGGCCGGGACACCCAGTCCAGCGTGTTTTTCAGCAGCGGGGTAATGGAACTATTGTATTCGGGGCAGGCAAGCAGCAGTCCCGCGTTCTCGATGAACAGCCGTTTCAGTGCCACTGCATTTTCCGGAACGCCGCTAACGCTTTCCTGGTCCTGGTCAAACAGGGGCAATGGGTAATCCGCGAGGTCGATCATATTCACCTCCGCACCCGCCTCGCGCGCGCCGTTCACCGCATGATTTAGCGCCTTGCGATTGAAGGATTCGCGCCGCAGCGATCCGGCGAAGGCGAGCAGTCTAGTGGGTACGGATGGCACGATCGGGTTGATGATAGTCCTGCGTTTCCCGATCATAGCGCAGCGCGAATCTGGATCATGCGCCCGCGTCTGTGCGGTCGGCGATCTGGAAGATCGAGTCGGCCGAGGGGGAGCGGGTTCGCGGCGCGGTGAGGAGGAGGGGCGCAGGTCGATCGGAATATGGAGAAGATTCGCATAGACAAATGGCTGTGGGCCGCCCGGTTCTTCAAGACCCGGACGCTTGCCACCCAGGCAGTCGAAGCCGGCCGGGTGAAGCTTAACGGCGAGGGCTGCAAACCCGCCAAGGAAGTAAGGATGGGAGACCGCTTGCTCGTTCATATTGACGAACTGGAGTGGGAGCTCGACGTGCTTTGTTTGTGTGACAAACGCGGGAACGCAACGGCAGCCCGGAGTTTGTACAAGGAATCGGAACAGAGCCTGGCGCGCCGACGAGCTCAACTGGAAGAACGGCGTATGCAACTCAATCCGGCCGCTGCGCTCAAAGGACAACCAACCAAAAAAGACCGGCGCAGGATACGCCGATTCAGCGAGAGTCTTGAATAGGAACCAGCATTTCGGCCGTATGATCACAACCGCCCGCCGGAATGGAATCGCAAGCCGCGTGGCGCGCCTGTAGAATGAACGATTCTTCCTCTCGGCTTTTTTTGCTCCCTGACATGCCTATCCTGACCCGACTGTTGCGC
>DASQBT010000243.1:0-36464 GCA_035635075.1 Thiobacillaceae bacterium
GGTCAATGCGGCGCGCAAAGCCTGGTTCCCTTCGAACGTCGGATGCAGCCCGGTGGACTCCAGGGCCAACAACACGGCCAACGGCAAGCGGTCCGGGTTCTGCCTGAGCAGCAGACCGGATTGCGCTGCCAGTTGCCTGGCGAGCGCACTATTGAGATTGTTGACCGCGTACACCCGCTGGCGATTGGCTTCTTCCGCATTGGTTGTCGCCCGCCACGCAGCGATACCTGCGGCGACTGCCAAAGCAACCAGGCTCGCGCCGACCGCACGCACGACCCATCGCCAGCTAACGTTCGACTTCGCCCGCATTGGCGCGGTGGCGAGGCGCTGGACGACCTGCTCGCTGGCGATCCCTGTTGCGGCAGCCTCTTCGGTCTCGTCCACCCAGATTTTGCCTTCGTAGCCCAGCCATTCCTGCGCACTTTCAGCAAGCTCCGGATCCTGCAAGGCCCCATCAATATTGATGGGAATGACCGGTCGGTTTGGGCAACGCTCGCGAAACTCCTGCACTTCTTTTCGCACCCATCTCGGCTCCTGCAGCGTGCCGCGGTTGGCGACAACAACCAGGGTCTTGGAATGAAGCAGGGCAGATCGCAAGGTACTGTCGAGCTGTTCGCCCGGCGGCGCCTCGTCCTCGCTGAAGAACACCGTGAAATCGCGCTCGCGCAGGCGACGCGCCAGATCGGAGGCGTAGCTCAGGGTACCGCGCGGCGGCGAACCGAGGGCGAAGGAGAGGAAGATGTCGTAGCCAAACAGGCGCGAAGCAAAGCTGCGCTTGGGTGTGCTCTTAGCGATCGCGCCCGCGGCTAATCGCCCTGCGGCAAGCGGTGCCATCTCTGCCTCCTGCTCGCATGTCACGCTCCTTTACCCGTGGCGGGCACGGGGCCAGTTCCCGCGGCGACAGGAAAGACATCGACCGCCTCGATCACAATAGGCCGCCAGTCCTTCGGCGCCTTTGCCACAGCGTAACTGGGCCCACCCGACCAGTTGACGAAGACTTTCATGGCGTGCCTTCCAAACAAGTTAGTGTTGATGGAAGTCGGCGTGATCGGCATATACCATGCCGCAAACTTCGCTCACGTTCTCGATCCATCGCCCGCGCCTGCAGCGCCCTAAAGGAATCGATGCTGGCGTAGACGAGCTCGAAGACCAGGCGCTTGTTCTCGCAAATGCCACTCTCCCTCGGGCTGCGCGCACGATTGAGGCATGAAATTCCGCACCCCTCACCCTGACCTCTTCCCCTGAAAGAGGGAGGGAAGAAGGCGGCGCTTACCCAAACGCTTGACGACATTGAACCCGTGGTTAGGATGCTTCCGCGTCACGCCAGCGGTGCCAGAAACGGCGCATCGAAATGGGCCTTGCGTCCCTCGAGCTGCGGCACCTGATCGAACTTGCCAGTCTTGAGTTTTTCCGCGGTGCCGCCATGCAGGTCGCGGTAGCTGATGCGTCCGCGCGCGGCCTTGATGGCGGCTACCAGGTTGTAGGTCAGCGCGCCGTTGTAAGTGCCACTGATATAGGCATCGGCCGAGGTCTGCGTATCGCGGCATCCGGCGATGAGGATCTCGGGGATGTCGACGTTGACGATGTCGCTCTTCTTGCGGCTGGCAGGGGTGGATCGACGCAGGGTGGAGCGCGTCTTGCCGCTGAGCTTGCGGCTCGATTCGGCCGCCATCAGGTCCAGCGGACAGGGCAGGAAACGCGGAATGGACGGCGCATCGGGCGGAAGAAAGGCGCGGGTGTTGGAACCCGAATGGCAGCAGTCCATCACCACGGTAAGGTTCACGCCCTCGGCCAGTGTGTCGAACGTGGTTCGCAGCCAGTCGTCCAGCAACGGGTCGTACCAGTCGAGGTCGGTGGGGCAGAGGATTTCGTCGCGGTGGTCAGCCTCGTCGCCGTTCTTGTCCGGCACGTTGGAGCCGTGGCCGGAGTAATGCAGCAGCAGCACGTCACCTTTCTTCGCCCCCTTGAGCAGCTTCACCATGCCCGCCTGCATGGCCTTCTGGGTGGCATCGTAGTCGGTCAGGACAGAAATGTCGCCGGCCGCGAAACCATAGTATTGGGTGAGCACGGACTGCATGTTGGTGACGTCGTTGACGCAGCCGCGCAGGTTCGCGCCGGGGATCTTGTAATTGTTGATGCCGATGAGCAATGCCTTCTTGTTTGCCATGCTGATCTCCTTCTGTGTGTGGCTGATAAAGATTCTCCGGATCGCCACGGCCCTTCGGGCCTCGCGATGACGTCATTGCGAGGCGGCGCAGCCGCCGTGGCAATCCAGTTGAGTTAAGACGATTCAATCAGATCAATAAAGCCTGCCTTTCTCACTTGCCTGCGCCTCGGCGGCGGAGGCCCCGCCCCACGGGCGGTGCCACGGCCTTGAGCATCAGCGCCGCGCCGCACTGCTTGCTGACGGCGCCGGGATCGAAGTGTCCGTCCTGCACGAACTTGCCCTTGCTGTATAGGTTGGAAAAACTCCAAAGATAGGGCGTGGCGGTCCGGCGCATGCGGTAGCCCATGCCGTTGTAGCGTTCCAGAAAAAACAGGATGTGGGGCATGCTCCAGTCGGTGACCTGCTGGAAGCCTTTCATCGTCAGGGCATCGCGCGCGCTCTGGCGCCAGGTGAACGGCGGTGTGCCGGTCTGCGGCCGCCCGGCCGGCACATGCACGGTGCGCGCCGTGAGCGGATCGCCATTGTGCAGATGGCCATTGAAGTTGAACCCGCACTCCATGCCGTGGATCACGCCGATGAAGTACCAGGGGATGCCGTTCATGTCCTGGCCCACCTGCTCGTAGCTGGGCTGCCCCTGCCTGAGTTTCTTGACGTAATAGTCGACCGCGTCCTGCTGGCCGGGGCGCACTTGGCAGGCGTTGAACCAGGCCTGGTATTCGTCCTTGAGCTGCGCGTAATCTTTGCTTGGAATGGGCGCTTGCAAGTTGCTTACCGGGCCGCGGGCGCGGGTCAGGCCACGGCGGGTCGTCGCAGGGGTCGCTTCGACCGGCGACTCGCCTGGCGCTTCCTCAGGCGCCGTGGGCAGGGCCTCGAGGGCGTGCATCTCGCCGGACAGGCTGTAGAGCCGGTTGAGGTGTTCTCCGATGTCCGCCAGATAACTGTCGAAGGGCCCCATGCGGGCGGCGGCGATCACCGCGGTCACGTCCTGGGTCGCGTCGGCCAGCACGCTCGCGGCCTGCAACAGGCTGGCCTGGTTAAGGATGGAGAGCTTGCCGTTGAGCTCGGCGATGGCGTTGGTGATGGTCTTCTTTTCCGCAGGGTCGGCGCTGTTGGCATAGCGCAGGCGCAGGGTGTTGATGGTGCGGCTGATTTCGTAGCGTAGTTCTTCGATCAGGTTCATTGTTCATCTCTCCCTATTCGTGCACTCACCGCAAGCCTGCGCGCAGGCTCGCCAGGCTGCGCCGCCAGGCGTCGGCCTGCGCGCTCAGCTGGGCCGAGCGTTCGGCCAGCGAAGCAAGCGTGATGGGGCCTTTGGGCTGGTCGCAGACCTTCGCCAGATCGCCCAACAGCGCGCCGTACTGATCCAGCAGGACGACATAATTCGATACCGCAACACGATACGCCTCGATGTGCGCCGCTTCGGCAGCTTCGACATCGGGCTTGTCCAGCGCCAGGTTGTAGCGGGCCATCGGCGCCTCGGTCAAAGTGATGAAAAACTCGCCCGCCTGGGTGCGCAATGCGCCCAGAAGTTTTTGCACCTTGGGGGATTCCTGCACTGCCAGACGCTTGAGCTCCTTGGCATTGGAACCCTGCGCGGCCAGATCCAGCACCGGGTTGAACGCCTGGAGCAGGACATTCAGCGTCGGCCCGGCGCCGCTTGCGCCTGCGGCACTCAGCGCCAGGCCAAGATTACCGGTCAGTGTCGCCAGCTGGCCCTTGGCCTCGTCCAGATTTTGGCCCTCTGCAAGGATGACCAGCAGTTGCGTGTAATCCCCGACCGCCGCCAGCGCCTGGCGGAACGCGCGAGTGCCCGGCGGGTCGGCAAGTTCGGAGTAGTAGTAGCTGTCATCGAGACAGAAGCCGTTCTGCACTTCGGGAATATCTTTTATCTTCCCGCCCAGCACCAGAATGCGCGGACAACGCCCCGACCCCGGAATGGCAGGCGCGGCGTCGGTCGGCGCTTTGGCGTGCGCCTCGGCGCGGGCCAGTGCGGCCGATTGCCCCTGGGCGCGTTCCGCAAGCGCCAATTCGTCCAGCAGCGGCTGACTGGCGGTGTTGAGATTGTCGAAGGCCTTGGCCACAAGACGCACCTCGCCCACCGGAGGCTGGCTGGCGCACCCGGCCAAAGCCAGCACTGCAAGCAGCGCTGCTGCTGATGCCTTCATACTCACTCCCTTAATTCCGAGGCAGGAAACGCCGCTTTGCGTCAAACCAGTTGCCGGCGGATATCGCCGATGGCGCGCGCAAGTTGCGTCTTGCCCGCGCGCCCGGCCACGTCGCAGAGAAAATCCAGCTGTTCCAGCACTGACCCCTTTTCCCGCGGGCTGCTGCCCCGTTCCATGGCGCACCGGTAACCGGCCACCACCTCATCGATGGTGGTTTGATCCAGTTGGCCCTGCTCCAGCGCCAAAGCCAGCCTGCAGTCCGGTTCGACGACGCTGTTCCAGAAGCTGGGGTCGGTCTGCTGGCGGGCCACCGCATCGCTCACCGCCTGGTCGCACCAGCCGGGGATCTTGCTGCGATACACATGGGGCTTCCGCTCGGCGATGAACCAGTCCAGCATGGTCTCGGCGCTTATCCAATTGGTCAGCGGATAGGGATCGAGCCTGTCCTGGCTGGCCAGAGCGAAGGCCTGGAGGTAGTTGTCCGACATGTTGGTGAGGGCGCTGATTACCTCCGCTGGCTCCTTCTGCATCCAGGCCAGTCGCTTGTAGGCGCCGCCCAGCAGGGAAAAGCGCTCAGTCGTGCCGGCCATGCGGACGAGAGCAGCCAGGTCGCGGATGGCTTCTTCCAGATCACTGCTGCCGGCGGTGGCGGGCGCAGGTGCTCGCCCGCGCCGGGTTCGGGGCTTGGGCTTGTCACGTTCCGCCAGCCATTGCTGCAGCGCGCGCTTGACGCGGAAGTTGGCGCGTTGCTCCAGGGCACGCACCGGCATCTCGGCCGGCTCCGCTGCGATGGCCACACCGAGCGCATCGATAGCCTTGTCAAGCAGGGTGGTCTCCCCGTGCCGGTCGGCGGTGTCGATATTGGCCATTTCGCCATAGACCAGGCCGAGCGCGGTATTGATGTCCGCCCGCTTGCGCCATTGTTCGCGCTGTTTGATGGGGATGCGCTCCAGCATCGCCGCCACCCGCTTGCCCTGTTCAGCCACATCCATCGTCCCGGCCCAAGCCATGCGCATGATGCTGGCCTGGTTGTCCAGATCGGCTACCACCTCGGCGGGTGAACAATACGGCCTGTCCTCCCCGCCTCCGCCGCTCGCGCCTTCGTCCAGCCGAAAATCCGGATCGCCATAGCACTGGTATGCGCCCCAGGTGTTCACGCCCGGGAATTGCTCGTAGACCTCCGCGCGCGCGACTTGCACTGCGCTGCCAAAGCCCTCACCCTTCAGCATGCGGTCATACAAGCCGACGGCAAACTGCCGCGCTGCAGCATCGTCCACCGCCCAGCCTGCGGCGACCACCGCCCTGACCCCCATGTTGATGAACTGGGTGGCCAGATTGGCAGCCAGGGCGCTGTAGCGGCTCCAGGCCGGATTGGAACTGGTGGTGCTGCCCAGGTGGCAGCAGTTGATGAACACCAGGTCAGGCACCCAGCGCATCTGCTCGACATCGCCCGGCGTCAGATAAATGCCGTCGCCGATGACCATGCCCGAGACCACCTTGGTGCGCTCCGGCATCGCCTGGTCGCAGCACGGGCAACCGCGCTCCGGACTGTCAGTCACCTTCACTTCCACTTCATGCACGCCATGGCCGGCCAGATGGAGCAAGCGGTAAGCCTTGCCGTGCAAGTGGATGAGGATGTCGCGCGCCGGCGCGTTGATTTGTTCGGTCACGTCAAACCCCGCCTGGCCCAGAAGGGCGGCCACTTCCTGGGCCTCTTTTGCCGCCCCGGGCAAGTCGGGAAATTGCATGCCGCCGGTCTGTGGCGGCAGCTTGGGATTGCCCACGACATAGGCGGTTCTACCGAAAGGGTGGGCGGGATGAGCGCGGTAGGTGGGTGTCTTAAGCTGGCGCAACATGCCCGCTGCCACCGACAGGGGCTTGCCGCTGACCGCCCAGCCGTCCTGCAGCATCTCCCAAGGGAAACGGGCGGATACCTCATCGACCACCAGGACAACGTCATACCGGTCGGGCGCCATTTCCTTGAATCGATTCGGCAGCAACATTTCGAACAGGGTGCGCGCCACGTCCTCGTCTTCGCCGGTACTGGCCTCGGCCTCGTGCACGAAGTCTTCGGCCAGTCGCATTTGCCCGGCAACCAAAGACTCTTCCGCACGCGCCTTGTCGGTCAAGGCTATGTAGCGCAGTTCATCACGCTTGTTGTCGTAAATGATCTCCAGCCGGTGCCACCAGTGCGGGTCTTCCTCGAACATCACCCGGCGGCGCCCGCCCTGGCCGGCCGTCAACGTGTGCTCGTCCCAATCGAAGTCGTCCATCAGATCGCCGTCCGTGAGCACCCGTTCCAGATCGCGCGCAGCCTGGATGGCGGTGTCCTGGTAAATCTCCAGGAACTCCAGTTCGTCCAGCAGCACTTTGTTGTCAAAGCCGGTTTCCATCAGGCGTCTGTTGGCTGCCTTCACTCCGCGCAGTATGGCGCGCAGGGAATCGTTTACCTTCATACTGCCCCCGCCGGTGCCGATCAGGAGGCAGGATAGGCGGGCAGAGCGCACCGACTTGTCGGTGCCGAAACGATCGTCACCCCAATTGGCAACGACCAAGGCGTATTCCAGCGCGGCGCGGGCCATGCCGTTTTCCAGCGCGCCCGGCGACAGTTCACCGACTCGGCCCAGCCCGATCACCAAAGCGCCGCCGGGCTTGTCTCTCGTGTCGGGGTTGATGAAGACATGCTGCGTGCCCGGGGCGCCAGGGTAGAGCCCGAGCCGGGAGCGCTGAACCAAAGCGCCGTTCAGGCGTCGGTCCAGGGCCGCTTCTGCGCTGACGATGCTGTCCCCCTGGTAGTGGCCGACGCACACCGGATGGCGGGCATAGGCGAGATCGCCGTGGCGCACGCTCACCTTCACGCGCGGCAGGCGGCGCTGTTTACCCGCCTCGGCGGGGAAGGCCGCGCCGAACACGAAGCCCGGCAGATCTGCCTCGCCGGGCACGCTTTCGCTGGCCGGCAAAGGCACGGCGAACAAGGCATCCTCCCCCGCCGCCGCCCGGCTTACCGCGGGCTGGTCGGCCGGCAGGCGCGAGGTGCCGCCGGTCTGCAGCAATTCCAGATAGGCGGGGAAGGCCGCCTCATATTTGGGAAGTTCGTCATGTGCCGCCTGTTCCACGTACCAGGTCTGCACGTCGGGCAGCAGGCCCAGTTCCCAAGGCACCGTGCCATCGCCCTTCTTGTTGGCGTAGAAGTGCAGCACCTTGCGCTTGTGGTCCGCGTCCCAGAAGGTCCATTCGTCCTGCACCTGGTAATCGCACACCGTATTCGGCGCCCAGCCCGCCACGTAGAGCATGCGCTGGGTGTCCACCGGCGAGTCCGCAATCACTTTCCAGGTGGCCGCCAGATTCCCCAGGTCGGTGTCGTCTGCCAGCGGCCAGGTTTCCTCCGCCTCGGCCTTCAGATCGTCCCACAGCTTGTGTTTGGAAAAATCGCGCGCTCCGGCCCGGGCCGGCAGCAACTCGAGCAGCCCGGGATAGCGGCGCACGATATCGATAATCTCGTCGCGGTCGTGCAGTCCGTCGAGCAAGGTGATCTTGCCCTCCGTGGGGTTGGAGCCGGTGAGCCAGCGCACCGCTTCATAGGAACCCGCATTGGGTGTGCCGAGCATGACGAAGCGCGAGCCGTCCAGCTTCTGCACGCGTTCCCACAGATCCGGCCGGCGGGCAATCATGGCGCGGGTAACAAGCCCGCCCATGGAATGCGCAAGGAAGCGCATGGGCTGCTTGTTCTGTTCGCACCAGGGCAGCAGCTCGGCCACCTTTGCCGCGAGCTTGTCGGCGCTGTTGAGCACAGAAACGCGCCAGTCATAGGGGAAGGGTTCCACCCGGTGGCTGCGCGCGAGATACTGCATCAACTCGCCGTAGTAGCTGTCGAGCAGGTCCAGGGGGTTGACGTCGGGGGCGCCGATCTGCAGGTCAGCCAGCTTGCCGCGCGCCAGGTCCCCGTAGCTCAACCAGATGCAATCATCGCCGCGCTTGAGCTGGCTGCCCATGGTGCCGGGCAGAACGAAAACCAGCGGGCGCGGCCCCTGTGCGGCACTGCGCGCCACGGCATCCTGCCACTCGGGCTTCTCCAGCCTGGCCGCGGCAAGCGGCTTGAAGCCAGCCAGCGTGCCCTCCACCCGGGTCAGGCCGGACAGCACCGCGCTGACCGTCTTTTCGTTGGTGAAGTAGCGGAAGTGGTTGACGTCCTTGCCCTGATCGAAGAAGTAGCGCGCGTCCTGGTCAGGCCGCTGCGCGCCGCCATACATCGATCCGGTGTTCACCACCAGATCATGGTCGCTGGCATAGAACCAGTCAGCCACGATCCACTTCATCCTCGACCACAGGGAGTCGCCCTGGATGTCGCCGGCGATTACCGACAGATCAGCGTCCACCTGCAGATCCGCGAGATTGAGCAGGCTGATCAGGGCCGAGCCCGGCATCATGGCCTCCAGTCCCGGCAGGGTGCGCGGATCGGTGCGCTGCTTGACCACACCGAGCAGGAAATCGAGTCCGTCATCCAGCACCTCCGGCGCCAGCCAGCCCAGCACCGAGAGCCAACGGTCGAGGCGTCCGGAAGCCAAGGTGGTGCCGCGGGCCGGGCAGGCCACCCGCACAAAGCGCGTTATCCGGAACTTCTTCTTATCCAGCAGCGCGAGGAGGTCCTCCAGTTTCTTGCGCTCGGCGGCATAGGCCTGCCCGACCTCAAGCTCATCCCGCTTGCCAAAACCGAGCACATCGCCCTGGGTGCGGTCTTTGGCGAACAGACGATCGAGGGTTGCCGGGTTGAGAGGATCCTTATCCGGCCTGCGCTGCGCCAGACAAAGCAGCTCACCCACCAAACCGCCGCGCGAATGGCTGACCAGATGCAGTTCCGCGCCGACCGGCAACGCAGTTGCCAGTTCCAGCGCATTGTCGATCGGACTCCGGGTCAGCGACCAGTGCTCGTAGGCGAACACGCTGCTGCCATAGTTGACCGCGAGTCGCGCCCGCAACTGCGCGCCGCGGGCATTGTTGCCGGCCCACAAGTCACCGAAGCTGCCCTTGCTGTTTGAAGCTGTGCCATGGATGAACACCAGCACGGGCGTATCGTCCGCCTTGGCCGCGGCAGGCAGCTTGCCGGCCGGCGTCAGCTGGAACACGCCGTCCAGAGCACAGCGATACAAGCCTGTCTGGTTGGCGCCAAGCTGCTTGCGCTCCAGCCACTGAGCGAGCTTCTCCGCAGCGATTTCCTTGAGATCCACGCCGAAAAATTCCAGCGCTTCGATGGCCAGGCCGGCTGCTCCGCGTTCCGCATCGCGCGTGTGCGCTTGCGGGTCGATCTCCCACACGTCCACATCAGGCAGCGCCTCACCGCGGGCGGAACGCGACTGTCCTCCTGCTGCCGCATGGGCTTGGTGCAGATCATCAACCCGCGTCCACAACTTGAAACCGTTGGAATATTCGACGCAAGCCAGGTCGTCGCGGTCCATGTTGGGCAATTCCACCACTCCCCCGGCCTCGCGCGCCGTCCCCAGCCTCACCCGGCCTTTGGGGGTGAGGGTCAGGTGTCGGGTATCGACTTTGGGCGCGGATTGCGATGCATCGGCTTCTTTCATGCCGCGCAGGCGCAGTATCTTTGGGCTCATGATCTCTCCTGCAACAGGTCCAGTTTATCGAGTTAGCGCGAACCGCTTGAATCACCGCAGGCAAGTGATGCGTTCTGTCCCTTGCTCCTCTCGTTTTTTAGCCTACTTTGGGCGAATGGCTATCTGCGAATGGGCATTAGCCGGCTACAGCCCGAACAGCTTCCTGGTATCAAGCACGCTGACCCGGCCGGCGTAGCGCCTCACGGTTTCCACCATGTGCTGGGTTCCTCCGGGGCCCTGGCCGCCCTCGCCATTCCAAAGGCTGATAAAGCGCACCTTGTCGGGGCCGTTGGTCAATGCGGTGTAGAGCTGCCAGAGGTTGTTGCGCTCATACGGATCGCGCCCCTTGGGCAGCGGACCCAGTTCATCGGGCTGGATCTTGACCCGGGCCAGCGAGTTGTCCTTGATGGCGTAATAGCGGTCGACCCAGGCTTCGCCGGCGAAGGCGACCGAGGCCTGGAGGAACTCGGGCTCGTCGAACTGAAGATTGAGCTGCAGCCGGCAGCCGCGCTGCAACGCGGCCTCGGCAAACAGCGTGTCGCCTCCGCAGGCGCCGCCGCAGATCGCCAGGTCATCCGGTCCCATGCCCAATTCGTCGAGCTTGGCGCCTATTGCCTGAGCGGCAATGGATTCCTTGTCGGCAGGAAACCGCGGGCGCCCACGGTGTACGTCGTCGATCATGTGGCCGGAGAAGAGGAACACGCGGCGCGGTTGCCAGGGCGTCTCCAACCGGGCGATTTCCTCTTCGATTATCTGCAACGCAGCGCTGACCACATCCGGACGAAAGCCCAGATCACGCAAGAGGAGGATCTGCTGGCGGCTGGAATCGAGCGCGAACCAGTCCTTGTCCGCCACCGCCACGGCCTCGCGCCAGGCGCCGTCCACCGCGTCAACTTTACCGAGCAACAGTTGCAGTTCGGCCCAGGTCGCCCGGCTCCAGTAGTCGTTCGGGACGCGTTCCAGCGCCGCCAGACAGGCCCAGATCACGCCGCCTTCCAGGTTCGGCAGGCTGGCCGGATTCTGCAACGGGTGGCCAAGATGAAGCTGCAGGTGGCGCAAGGTGCAGGCGTTGATGCCCGAGTAGACGTGCGCCGGCGATTGAATGAATGCCTTCATATAGGGCTCAATCGCCGCCAGCAGCAGGGGCAGTTCGCGCGCTGCCGCTGCGCGCATGAGCTCGGGCGTCGCGGCGGGCAGACGCCAGCGGGAAACCCATTCCTCCTTTTCCAGCCGGCCCAATAAGCACCAGCATTCCGAATCTGCGGCGCGATCGGCAATGACCGCCTCAACCCATTCCCGCGCCTCGTCGTGGCGCCCCAGTCGGCCGAGCAGAATGCCTTTCTGCTGCCGGCTGTCGAGGTCGTTCGGGTCCAGTTCCAGCGCGGCTTCGTACTGCTCCAGCGCCAGGCGATACTGCTGCAGTTTGAGCAGCGCCCTGCCCGCCATGCGCCGCGCTTCCAGGCGCAAGGCCCAGGTCGGCGTTTCCTCGGCCAACACCATGACGTCGCCCGCACGGTTGCCCTTGCGTGCGACCTCGATGCGCCGCCTCCAGGTCTCGTAGACGTCGCGGAACTCATTGCGGCCGCTCAGCAGCATGTCGCGCCAATCCGGCTCCTGCAGGCCCTCCAGGAGACTGAACACAGGACTGATGGGGCGGCCCTGCCAGGATTCCATTGTGGCCTTGGCCATCTGGGCCAGCGCGGCGCGGTCCTGATCGAGTTGCGCAGGATCGGGTGCGCCGCCCTTGAGGTGGTAATGCAGCTTGCGGTCGGTATAGATATCGAAGGGCTGATAGTCGCGCTCGCTTTGCACCAGCAGCACGCCCCGGGCGCGCAACGCATGGCGCACACCAAGTTCATACCAGACGTTTGGATTGTCGATGCTGAGGTCAACGACGACAAGGTCCGCCAGCAGGAGCTCCTGGAACATGTCGGTGCGGATATCGCCGGCGCGCTGTTCCTGATCGGCGCGGAACACCTCGAAGCCGGCCTTTTCCAGGCCGGGCCGGATGTAATCCTCGTAAACCCGGTTGAAGTCGATGCCTCGCTTCACTCCAAATGGCATCGCCACGAAGGTGTGCAGCCGCATAGCCCCCTTCAGCCACCTGTTGTTGGAGCCACAGATATTACGCCCCAGGTGCGCAGTTAAAAACCCGTGGAATCTGACCTGTTTAGCTCAGAATAGACGCAATCAATTCAACTCGCTTTCCAACAGTGTGTAAGCCTTCAGCCGACAGCGCCCGTGTCGCGCAATGATCAGGAAGCCCGCGCCATGCCGGACTCTTACGGCACGCACCGCAAAGCCCTGCGCCAGCCTGCCAAATCCATTACCAAGCACACACCCTGCTTTTGCAGGTCAGGGACTCTACGGTTGGGCGCCTACCAGGCAGCCAAGCCTATGACGAGCTGATCGGGCCTGCCGACCCACTCCGGGCGGCAGGCAGGGGCTTGGCGCATGACCTGTTTAGGTCGCGCTGTGTATGACGTCAACCAATGAAGATCATTGCCGGCCGGAGCCCTGATGTTGACCAGGCCAATCGATGCCCCGGCTTCATATTGCGGTATCCTTGCCGGCCATATGCTAACCATGTACATGTAAACACATCGATCATCGCCAGGTGGCCGGATCTCATTCAAGCCTTGGAATCAAGCTATATGACCCAGCACTATCTTCATCCCCTCCTCCATCCCCGTTCCGTGGCCGTGTTCGGCGCCAGCGACCGGGGGGATTCCGTGGCCGGGATCATCTTCCGCAACATGGTTACATCCGGCTTCCGGGGCCAGGTTTTTCCTATCAACCCAAAACGGGCAGAAGTGTTCGGACATACCTGCTTTATCAACGCCGCCGCCCTGCCCGAGACGCCTGAACTGGCCATCATCGCAACCCCTGCGCCGACCATCCCCGACATTCTGGAAGACTGCGGCGCACGTGGCATCAGGAACGCGGTGGTTTTGTCAGCCGGCTTCCGCGAAATCGGCAAGGCGGGGGCTGCCCTGGAAGAAAGAATGGTGCAGACCGCCAAGCGCCTGGGCATCCGTTTCATTGGTCCCAACTGCCTGGGAATCCAGCGTCCGGCCATCGGCCTGAACGCAACCTTCGCCCTGGGCACGGCCCTGCCCGGCGACCTGGCCCTGGTATCGCAATCCGGCGCAATCTGCACTGCCATGCTGGACTGGGCGTCCTCCAACGGCATCGGCTTTTCAAGCGTCATCTCCACCGGTGCGTCGGCGGATCTGGATTTTGGCGAGTTGCTCGACTATCTGGCCTACGACCCCGCAACCAAGGGCATCCTCATGTACATCGAAGGCATCCGCGACGCACGCCGTTTCATGAGCGCGCTGCGCACCGTCTCCAGATTGAAGCCCGTGGTCATCGTAAAGGTCGGACGCGATGAAGCGGGCTCCAAGGCGGTCGCCTCCCATACCGGCGCCCTGGTCGGCTCAGACTTGGTATTCGACGCCCTGGTGCGGCGCGCCGGCGTCGTGCGGGTCAACACCATCCTGCAACTGTTCGCCTGCGCGCGGGCTCTGTCTGCCCACATCCGCCCCACCGGCAATCGCCTGACCATCCTCACCAACGGCGGCGGTCCCGGCGTCATGGCCACGGACCGGGCGGTGGAAATGGGCGTGAAGCTGGCAGAACTTGCCCCCGAAACCATGGAACGACTCAACGCCACCCTGCCTCCCACCTGGTCGCACGGCAACCCCGTGGACATCATCGGTGACGCAGGCGCAGAACGGTATCGCGCCGCCATGACGGCCTGTCTGGCTGACCCGGGCGTGGACGGCGTGCTGGCCATGCTGACGCCCCAGGCCATGACCAAGCCCACGGAAGCGGCCCAGGCCGTGGTCGAAGTGGCGCAAGGCTCCAACAAGCCGGTCCTCACCTGCTGGATGGGGGAAGACCAGGTTGCCGAAGGCCGCAAGCTGTTCAAGAAAGCAGGCATCCCCTACTTCACCACGCCTGAGCCGGCGGTGGAGGTGTTCTCCTATCTTTCCGCGTTTTACGAAAACCAGCGCCTGCTCCTGCAAACGCCGGAGCCTTTGTCCCACCAGGAACCACCCGATGTGGAAGGCGCGCGCATGATCATCGAAAGCGCCCTGGCCGATGGCAGGCACCTGCTCAACGAAGTGGAGTCCAAGGCCCTGCTGTCCGCCTTCCACATTCCGGTGGCCCAAACCAGCATCGCCCACAACGCGACCGAAGCCATGCTCATGGCGCAGCAGATGGGCTTCCCCGTAGCCATGAAGATCAACTCGCAGCAGGTCAGCCACAAGTCGGATGTGGGCGGCGTCCGCCTTGGACTGTCGAACGGCCAAGCGGTGCGTGGCGCCTTCATGGGCATGATGGAAGAAGTGCACAAGCACGTGCCCGATGCGCAGCTGGATGGCGTCGTGATCGAGCCCATGGTGGCGCGCCCCAATGCCAGGGAAGTGCTGGTAGGCGTGGTCAGCGATCCGGTGCTGGGCCCGGTTATCGCCTTCGGCGCCGGCGGAGTGGATGTGGAAGCTTTCCAGGATCGGGCAGTGTCCCTGCCGCCCCTTAACCGCTACCTGGCAGATGACCTGATCCAGCGCACCCGGGTGGCCAGGCTCCTGGGTGAGTTCCGCAATCGCCCCGCGGCCAACCTCACCGCGGTGCAGCAGGTCTTGTTGCGGGTCTCGGAGATGGTGTGCGAGCTTCCCTGGATTGCCGAACTGGACATCAACCCCCTGCTGGTGGATGAGCGCGGCGCCCTGGCCGCTGACGCGCGCATCGTCATCGCCGCCCGCACACCGGGAGCGGACCGCTACAGCCACATGGCGATCCACCCCTACCCCGCCCAACTGGTCAGCCAATGGCAGCTGCCCAATGGCATGGACGTGATCATCCGTCCCATACGGCCGGAAGATGCGGAGATCACCCAAGCCTTCGTACGCGGGCTTTCCGAGGAGGCCAAGTACTTCCGCTTCATGGATGCGGTGCGGGAACTCTCTCCCGCCATGCTGGCGCGCCTGACCCAGATCGACTACGACCGTGAAATGGCCTTGCTGATGGTGACCGTGATCAAAGGCAGGGAAGTGGAGATGGGCGTGGCGCGCTATGCAGTGGATGCCACGCTTTCCACCGGCGAGTTCGCCCTGGTTGTGGATGACCGCTGGCAGCACCAGGGCATCGGCCATAAGCTCATGAACGTGCTAATGGACGTGGCTCGCGCCAAGGGAGTCAAGGCGTTGGAAGGGGAGGTGCTTAAGGCCAACACCAAGATGCTGCATCTGGTGGAAGGACTGGGCTTTCGCGTCAAGCCCCACCCCGAGGACAACAGCATCAAATACGTCGTGCGCGAACTGTAACCAACACCGTCAAACTACCTGGAATGCATCCGCCTCCGAGGATCAGTCTGAAGGATTCGTGACAAACGCTTGGAACATGGCGTCCCAATATGGCTCCCGGATGGCGCCGGTGCCGGACCGTGTGGGCCAGCGAAACGCACGCTTCAGCGTTTCCCTGGACAAGCCGGTGCGGTTACTTCGGCCGGGGATCGGTGTGCCAGTTGTACAGTGCGTTCATTTCAGGGCTCCAGCTCCGTTCCTGGCTAACCAGCAATCAGGATGCCAACCCCCGCTCCAGCATGGTTGCCGCCTAGCCCTTTATCCGTGCGGACGTGGGTTTTGCCGGGCCGCAGGTATGAGAGCGCCTGCACCACTGGGATGCAATGTCGCACTAATCTGTTGCCAAAAATCTCCGATATATCCCTGCAACAGCGCAATCGGGAAGGAAATGACTTGGCCTGTCTCTTGCTGCGCGTATACTGCGGGCCTCAAGCGGAAGGAAAACATGCTCAAGCTTATACTGCTGCGCCACGGTGAAAGCCTGTGGAACCGGGAGAACCGCTTTACCGGCTGGACCGACGTGGACCTGTCCGAAACCGGACGCCTGGAAGCCATCAAGGCGGGCCACCTGCTGCGCAACCACGGCGTCGTGTTCGATACTGCCTATGTCTCAGTCCTTAAGCGGGCAATACGCACGCTGTGGCTGGTTCAGGAGGCCATGGATCAGATCTGGATGCCGGTGATCAAAGACTGGCGGCTCAATGAGCGCCACTACGGCGCATTGCAGGGGCTCAACAAGGCCGAAATGGCCGAGCATTACGGCGCAGAGCAGGTGCACAAGTGGCGGCGCAGCTACGATACCCGACCGCCCGCGCTCAGCCTGTCCGATCCGCGCCATCCGCGCTTCGACCAACGTTACCGCAAGATTTCGGTGGAACGCCTGCCGGCCTGCGAATCCCTCGCCGACACATTGGTGCGTGTGCTGGAACTCTGGCACGCGGCCATCCTGCCCGACCTGCAGGTCGGCAAGACGCTGCTCATCGCAGCCCATGGCAACAGCCTGCGCGCCCTGGTGAAGCACCTTGACCACATAGCCGACGCCGACATTGTCGACCTGAACATTCCTACCGGCATCCCGCTGGTCTACGAATTCGACGACGAACTCCAGGTGCTGGCCCGCTACTACCTGTCGGAAGGGACTGGGCAGCGCGTGGCCGCCTAGGCCGGTGCAAGGTTAGGTCGGTGATGTCCGCCCGCCTGCTCTCTACGCTTCCGGTTTGAAGTGCCCGAATGCTGGCTTGCACGCCCCCCTGGAGTCGACTGCCAATCCGTCACTTCGCTCCCACGATAGCGAACATTGCGCCCTGTGGATCAAGGCATTGGGCAATCCAAACTTCGCCGGGGACCTGCTGCGGGCCATTGAGCACCTGGCCTTTTCCGTTCTTCACGCGCGTCAGCGCCGCTTCGAC
Organism: Thiobacillaceae bacterium; assembly: GCA_035635075.1. Lineage (GTDB taxonomy): Bacteria > Pseudomonadota > Gammaproteobacteria > Burkholderiales > Thiobacillaceae > DASQBT01. Next base: position 16,723 of record DASQBT010000243.1, read on the forward strand.
CGAATCCACGTTGAAATAATATAGCCAGAAGGATGCGGGCGTCTGAGGGTCCCTGGTCATCATGCCGCCAACCGCAAGGCCGCCTGTCGCAAAGGTCTGGTAGACCCCCATCGCACCCATATCGTGAGCTTCTGTCTTGGTCCAGCCGAACAGTCCGGAATAGAAAGCAAACGCCCCTTCCCAATCGCCTGCATGCAATTCATGCCAGCCAATATGACCGGGCGTCATGGGTGCCACATCGGCAGGCACCGTGTCGCTCGCCCCCTTGAAGAGGATAAATACTGCGCCATAGGGGTCCGCAACGACCGCGAAACGGCCAACGCCGGGGATATCTTCCGGCCCGCGCCGCACCGAACCGCCCGCAGCCTTGACCCGCACTGCATAGGCATCAACGTCGTCGACGCCGACATAGCCCGTCCAACTCGGCGGCACGCCTTCGGCACGCAGATTTTCCGGGAGCGGCATCAGGCCAGCCACCATGACGGGCCCGACAGAAAACAGCCCGTAGCGGCGATCGCTCATCCCGGAATCCACGGTCGTCCATCCGATTACGCCGCCGTAGAAAGTCGCGGCTGCATCGATGTTGGGGGTCATCAGGTCATACCAAACAAAGCTGCCAGTGATATTCGACATGGTGATTTGCTCCTTCTTACTGTGCACTGGTTGGACAAAAACTTAGCGGCGTTTCAATGCCCCAAAATATGACCACCGGGTGCAGCAACAGTTCTTTGCTGCTCGTTCAATGCCGGTCCGCAATGATAATTTAATCCTATCGATTCGACATGATTGTGACGACCGCTGCCGGGCAATAGAGGCGCGCGATGGCCCAGAGCATGTGGTGCGATTCATGCGCCGCATATCGAAGGCCCACCGCAATCCGCCTGCTTGTCTTGCCGTGTGAGCTTGCTGATAACCCAATGTTCCACATCGACGTTGCGCTGCGCTTCCCCCTCCCGGCGATGGCTGGACTGGACTGGATTGAAATAGCCGTAGTGCCGACTGAGCGTGGACACTCAACAATCGTCGAGGCGCTCCAGGACATCTGGCTTGTGTTGAACGGACGCCAGCCTTAGTCCCGCCACACCGCTGAAACATAGCGGATGCGAGTGTCTGCTGCCTGTTCAGCCTGATCAAGCCATGTCAAGTGCAAGCGGCCTGCATCGTCCAGATAGAGCATCGGATCAGTTTGTGAGCCAGGCCCCGAAGCGCCCGGCACCGCTACGTTGTCGGAAAAGCCCTTGCCGGTCCAGGTGGCGAGCCAGATGTCCGAACTGCCGTCGCGGTCGTCATCCCACATGGCCACCACGCGACCATGGCGGTTCGCGGCCACCGCCGCGTGCCACTGAGCGATACTGTCGCCGAAGCTGTCCTGGACCTTGAGGTTGTGTCCGAAGGAACGGCCGCCGTTGGCGCTCAACGCTGCGTAGACGTCATAACCGGACAGAAAGTCGCGCTTGTCCAGCCAGACCGCAACCAGACAGGATCCGGTTGCCGCCGGGTCGCCTGGATTAGGCACAGGCCCAGTGCCACAGCGCGCGAGGGTCGGCCGCATGGCGCCCATGCCCGCCCCGAGCTTCGCGCCCGGCCCGGCACTGAGGCTCCGATTGCTATCGATCAGCCGGTAGGGCGCACCGAAATGTTCGCCGTCCTGGCTGTGCGCGACCAGCATGAGCGTGTGTTTGAATCGCCGGTCTTCCCATACCACGACCACGCTGCCATCCGCATTGACGGCGAGCGCTGGATAGGCCTGGTCCTCGATCGGTGGCTGCATTTCCACCGGGCCCGAATGGGTCAGGCGGATTTCATTGCCGGTGACTTCCAGCCTGCCCACGCGCAGTTGCAGATGATCACCACTGCGCGCCACCCAGGCGGCGAAGAGCCCACCCTGTGGGTCATAAGCGAGAGTAATCTGGGCGGACTCCGATGAGCTCAACTGGCGCGGCGCCACGAACTTGCCCGGCTGCACCAAGGCCACCCAAACGGTCCCATCTTCCTCCCAGCCTGCGGCGAAACGGCCGCCCCCGAGTCCAACGATCACCGGCTCGATACACGGTTTGGACGACAGGCGGATTTCTCGGCCAAAGCCCGATTCCCCTTGCCCTTTGAAGCGCGCATAGCATTGTGACGTACCGCTGCGATTATCCTCCCACGCGACTGCCACCCAGCCGCCTGATCCAGCCACGCCCTGGCGGTTGGCCGCATCCAGATGCGGGAAGACGCCTGGCCTGGCTTCGAACACATCCACCGGCGACAGGAATTGCCAGCCTGCGTGGACCTGGCCCGCCCACACGACTGCGATGACGGCCAGCCACTTCATGGTTTCTTGCTGAGGAAATCCAGCAGCGTCTGGGTCTTGTAATAGCCGCCGTTCACGTAGCGGTCAAAGTCGAGAAAATCCTGCACGGTCTTGAAGCCCGGCGCCTTGAATATTTCTTTTCCCTGCGGGGTGAGGTAGACGAAGAGCGGCGTCGCGAAGGCCTTGAAACGGGCACCCAGCTCCGCTTCGCTGATCCGCTCTCCGGTGGGCAATGTGAGGCGCTTGTAGCTTTCCGCATCAACGTAGACCAGCACGTAATGATCGATATAAAGCTTTCTCAGCGCCGCATTGGAAAACGTTTCCTTGTTGGTGTGGGCGCACCAGGCACAGCCATAGCGGCCAAAATAAAGGAAGATCGGCTTGCCCGAAGCTTGGGCAGCCTTGAGTCCCCGGTCATAACTGACAAAGGGATACCCTTCTGGAGGATCGCCCCACGCCAGCACGGGGAACATTATTATTAATAAAGCAAGAAGGCGTTTCATGATCCAATTCTGATAAATTCAGCGGTAACTGCAACCCTATATTCGTGCCATGAATCACAAGTTACCCGTTCGGATCGGGTTGGTTTCGATTTCCGACCGCGCTTCCGGCGGTGTGTACGAAGATAAGGGTATCCCCGCCTTGCGGGAATGGCTCGACCGCGTGGTTGCCAATCCTCAGGACTACCTCACCCGGCTGATTCCCGATGAGCAGGCCTTGATTGAATCGACCCTGAGAGATCTGGCTGACCTGGAAAAATGCGCCCTGATCCTGACCACCGGCGGCACCGGCCCGGCCCTCCGGGACGTCACGCCGGAGGCGACCCTGGCAGTAGCGGACAAGGTGATGCCCGGATTTGGCGAAGCGATGCGCACCATCAGCCTCAAGTACGTGCCAACCGCGATTCTCTCGCGCCAGGTGGCGGTGATTCGAGGCGCAAGCTTAATCATCAACCTGCCCGGCCAGCCCAAGGCCATAGGCGAAACCCTGGATGGCATCTTCCCCGCCGTGCCCTACTGCATCGACCTGATCGGCGGACCCTACATAGAAACCAATCCCGGCCGGGTGGAAGCCTTCCGGCCCAAGTCGGCGATCCGCCAACCGGCCTAGTCGGAAGTTTTCAATGGTCGCCATTCTTGACGCGCTGGCCCAGGCGCTCAAAAGCCTGTTCAGCATCCGCATGATCTGGCTGATGATCTGGCCGGCTCTGGTGTCGCTGGTGTTCTGGGCCGTGCTGGCCATTCTGTTCTGGACGCCGCTTACCGGCCTGATCACCCAACTGCTGTCTTATCTGCACCTGGAGGCTTGGCTCACAGGCATCAAGCCAGCCTGGGTGGCCACCGGTCTGCATGCACTGCTGGTCGTGCTGGCCTTCGTGCCCCTGGTCATGTTCAGCGCCCTGCTGCTCACGTCCGTCTTCGCCGTGCCGGTCATGCTCAAGCAGGTTGGCCAAGCCCACTACCCCGCGTTGGAAAAACGCCATGGGGGCAGCATCGCCGGCAGCCTGGCAAATGCCTTTCTCGGCACCGTGGTCTATGTCGGGCTCTGGATCGTCACCCTGCCGCTCTGGCTCCTCGGACCGGTGGCCGCGATCGTTCCCTTCATTGCGGCCGGCTACCTCAACCAGCGCCTGTTCCGCTACGACGCGTTGTCCGAGCATGCGGACAGCGCCGAACTCAAGCGTGTGGTCGATGAGGACAAGGGACAGTTGTGGGGCTTGGGAATCGTGCTGGGCCTGGTGCAGTATGTGCCACTGCTCAATTTCTTCGCGCCGGTCTATACCGGGCTGGCCTTCGTGCATTTCTGTCTGGCCAAGCTGAGTCTGGCCCGGACCAAAGGCGACTAGTTCTCGCGCGGCGTGAGCCGCTGCGCCGACTAGTTCTCCCGCGGCGTGAGCCGCTGCACCGGCTAGTTCTCGCGCGGCGTGAGCCGCTGCTCTACGGCGAACACCGCGGCTTCCACCCGGGAGGTAAGCTTGAGCTTGGCGAGGATGTTGCGCACGTGCAGCTTGACGGTATCGTGGCTGATGCCCAGATCGCGCGCAATGGCCTTATTGCTCTCGCCCTTGGCCAGGTACGCAAGGATCTGCTTCTCCCGCTGAGTGAGCTGATTGATCAGCGAAGTTCTGCTGCCGTGTTTCTTCGCATCGAGCAGATTGACGAGCTTGGCGGTCATTTGCGAGGCCACGATGGTCTCGCCCTCGGCGGCACGGTGGATGGCATCCACTACTTCGGCCGGTTCCATGCTCTTGAGCAAATAGCCCTGGGCGCCGGCCCGCAGGGCGGCGGCCATGTCCTCGTCGGATTCGCTCACGGTCAGAATCAGGGTGGCAAAAAACAAGCCTTCCTCGCGCATCTTGTCCATCAGGGTAATGCCGTCGTCAGGCCGCATGTTCAGATCGAGCAGAACCACGTCAGGCTGATGCTCGACCAACAGCCGGCGCGCCTCTTGCTGATCGCCGGTGATGCCGACAACGGCGATGGTGCCGGACATTTCCAGCAGCTCGGCCAGGCCCTTGCGAAACAGGGTGTGGTCATCGACCACAACAACAGTGGTTTTCTCACTCATAGTCCGGGGCCTTGCGCAGCGGCTGCTTGGGAAAATTCAGAATCACCCGCGTGCCGCCGCCGACCCGGCTCTTGATTTCGACCTTGCCGCCAATCTTGGTGGCACGCTCGTGCATGATGTTCATGCCGAAATGCATGCCCGGCCCGCGGTGGCCAGCAGCGTAAAGGCCGATGCCGTCGTCGCACACGCTTACCGTGTAATTCTGTTCGTTCTCATCCAGCCTGACCAGCACGTTGCGCGCATAGGAATGCTTGCAGATATTGGCCAGCGCTTCCTGGGCGATGCGGTAGATCTGCGCCTCCTGATCCGGGTTCAGGTTTAGGTCGCGGGTGTGATTGATCAGCTCGGTTTGTGCCTCGATCTTCTTTTCGACGCCGCCGAGCAGATCGTGCAGGGCGGGGATCAGGCCGCGCGAGTCCATGCCCTGGCGGAACTGGGTAATCAATTCGCGCAGCCCCGAATAGGCGGACTCCAGGGCTTCGTCCACATCCACCAGGAACTTGTCGGTCAGCTTGGCGTCGCCCTGGCTGACGGCGGACTCCAGCATTTTCAGGCGCATTTTCATGTAAGCCAGGGTCTGGGCCAGCGAATCATGAATCTCATTGGCCAGCATCTGGCGCTCGCTCATCAGCGTGATGCGGATGTTCTCCCGCGTCAGGCGGGCGTTTTCCAGCGCCATGCCCAGGTGCTCGCTGATCGACGAGAATAGGAGTTGCACCTCATCCGGCACTTCCGCGTCCAGCGGCATGAACAGGTTGTATACGCCGAGCAGTTGCCCCTTGTGGCGGAGTGGCACGGCGAACACCCGCAGTCCGCGCTCGCCGAAGAACGCCAGGCTGGCGTTGTCCTTGCATTCATGCCGGGTGGGGCCGCTGTGCACCATCCGGTCGCTCATGGCCTGGCCGCACGCGCCGCAACCTACCGGCACCACCGCCTCGCGATCCATTACCTCTTGCGGCAGACCAATGGACCCGATCAGCCGCAGCCCCTTGTTGTCCATGGTGATCACCCTGACCGCGCCGGCTTCCGCTCCCGCCAGGCGGATCATGGTAGAAAGGAAGCGCTCCAACAACTGCTCGACATCCGCATCGGTCGACAGCGACGTGGCGATCTCGGACAAGACATTCAGGGCGGGCAGCTTGTACTGGCCGTGTTCCTTCTGCAGCAGGACGGGTTTGGTGTCTGTGGACATGTGATGCGCTAATCGGGTGTATCGATCGTCAGTTCGACTACTATAAAGCATTTTAGTTTTTCGCCCGGCGCGGGGAAACTTGCCATGACAGATGGTGGCAGCCCGCGCTACCGAGACGGGCATATGAACCTGAAACGAGCTCCAAGCGACATTTGGATCGTCGTTGCATCCGGCGTCCAGCCGCCTCAGCAGGAGCCAAGATTGAAGCTTATTGATTCGGCGTTCAGAATGCCCGGATTGACTGGCCCGGTAAATCGATCCGCGATGTCCATTTCACATTCGCCGACGCCAAATCAATACCCCGGCTGTCATCAATGCTCCCGTGCTTGACAAAATTCCCTGTCAAAAATCGTTCGCCGCTCATCCGGCTTGCGCCTGAGCTGGGGCTCCACGGATGAATCAGCAGCAAGCTCAGCGCCTCGACAGGTATTCGCTGCTGCTGGATCTGATCGCCGGCCTTTCGATCGCAGGCTTGCTGGTGCCCGAGGCAGTGGCCTATTCCAGCATCGCCAACCTGGCGCCGCAGTATGGCGTCACAGCCTTGCTTGCCGGGCTGGCCTGTTATGGTCTTCTGGGGCAAAACCGGTTCGCGGTGGTTTCCGCCACTTCCTCATCCGCTGCCGTGCTGGCCGCCGCAACAACTTCCATGGCGCCCGGCAATGCGGGACATAGACTCGCCCTGGCGATGGGGCTGATTGTGTTGACCGGCGGCTTCTTCGTCGCCGCGAGCCTGGCGCGCCTGGGCGAGCTTTCCAGCTTCATTGCCAAGCCGGTGCTGCGCGGCTTTTCCTTTGGACTCGCCCTGGTCATCATCCTCAAGCAGTTGCCCAAGATGGTCGGGGTGCTGCCGCAGAGCGCCAACTTTCTGCCCTTTGGTGTCGAACTCGTTGAACGGGTCGCGCAGTGGAATCCCATCGGGCTTACCACCGGCTTGGCCGCACTGGGAGTGCTGTTCGCCTTGCGCCCTTACCGGCGCATTCCGGCAAGCCTGGTGGTCATCGTGCTGGGCATCGCCGCCGGGCAGGTGGCGGGCCTCGACCGCTACGGTGTCGGGCTGGTGGGTGAAATCAGCCTCAGGCTCCAGGCCCCCGGCCTGCCAGATCTTACGCAGCGCGAGTGGCTGCGCCTGGGGGAGCTGGCGTTCGCTCTGCTGTTTGTGCTGTATGCCGAATCGTATGGCAGCATACGCAGCTTTGCGCTCAAGCATGGCGATGCCTTTTCCGCCAATCGCGAACTGGCGGCCCTGGGGCTGGCCAATCTGGCCTCTGGACTGTTTCAGGGCATGCCGGTGGGTGCAGGCTATTCCGCTACCTCGGCCAACGAGGCGGCCGGCGCGAAGTCGCGGTGGGCGGCATGGTTTGCTGCACTGGTGGTGCTGGCCGTTGTATTGACTCTGCTTCCCTACGTTGCGCTCACGCCCGAACCGGTGCTCGCCGCCATCGTCATCAACGCGGTCAGCCATTCCCTGAACCTGGCGGGCCTGCGCGTTTATTTTCGTTGGCAGCGCGACCGGCTGGTCGTTCTGGCCGCGGTGGCGGCAGTGCTGCTGCTGGGCATCCTGGACGGCTTGCTCGCAGCGGTCGGCGTCAGCCTGCTGATGACCCTGCGCGACCTGTCCGAGCCCAAGGTCTCAGTGCTGGGCCGTCTGGGCCAGGGCCACGATTTCGTCAGTGTGGCAGTCCATCCGGAAGCCCGGGAGATCCCGGGGCTGCTCATCATGCGGCCCGAGGCGCCGCTGTTCTTCGCCAATGCCGACCGCATGCTCGCCCTGGTCCAGCGGCAGATCGAAGCGCGAGGCGTGGCACGCGTGCAGACGCTGATCCTGAGCCTGGAAGAATCACCGGATCTGGATGGCACCAGCATCGAGGCCCTGGCCGAGTTGGCCGGATACTTGACCGAACACGGCGTACATCTGCTGCTGGCGCGGCTGAAAGATTCCGCCCTGTCGGTTTTGAGCCGGGCCGCCATCGCTTCATTGCTCCCCGCAGCGTTAAGCAACTGGAGTGTGGACGACGCGGTCACGGCGGCCTCGGGTGAGACAATCCAACGAGTCAGCTAGAACGCGTGCATCCGGTCAAAAATTCCCCAGCATGCGCTCCTGGCGAGCAAGCTTGAATGCCTGCCATTGTTTTTGCGTGATATCGCGCAACGTGCGTGCTGCATCGAGGAGCTCGTCCATCCAGGCCCGGCCCTCGGCGAAGGTCTTGAGCGCGTCAGCGCCGGCTGCGCCCCGTTGGCCGGCTGCACGCAACTGATCCCAGGCAAGGATGCCTCCCATGGTACCGGCAACCTCGTCGAGACGTTTGCTCTTGCGCTCCCATGCGGCGATGTCGACACGATCCTCTTCAGGCTGCAGCTCCTTGAGCACAAAGGGTGTGCTTCCCAGCATTACCGCCTGAAGCAACGCTTGATTGACGGCCTGCATGCGCTTCTGCACATCCACGACCCGGCTCGCATCGTCGGCCGCTTCGGCGTGAGCCAACTTGCGGCGTCTGAGAGGGAGGTCGAGCGAAGACGGCCGGGCCTGCTTGAGATCGATCAGATAGCATGCATCCGGGGATCCCTTGCCCTCGATCAGCACCAAGTAGCGCTCCACCCCCAAGCTGCCCGTGCCGGCAATGCGCCGCGCCACGTCGAGCACCTGGAAGAAGTCCGGCCTGGCTTGTTGGGCGGCAAATGCTTGCATGAATGTCGCCACGATTGCGTGTTGCGCGTCGGATGCCGCCATGGCCTTGAGGTTGTCGATCCTGATGCGGCGCTTTGAGCCGTGCCGCTCGGTGTGCTTGTTGAGGAAGTCGACACGCCTGCGCTTGTGCAGTTGGTCAAGCAGATCGAATATCAAGCCGCTCGATGTTTCACGCTCCACTGCCATCGTCGTGCCCTTGAGCAGGGCGTCGCGATAAGCGTGCAGCGCGGCGCGGCAGGCTTCCAGCGCATTGGCCTGCACCACGCCTAAGGTTTCTGCGCAGCACAGCATGCTGCACAGGAGTCGCACCAGGTCCCAGGTGCAGGGCGCAAGAGCGGCCATATCAAAATCGTTGATATCGAAGCAGATCTGGCGCTCATTGCCCTTGTAGCTGCCGAAGTTCTCCAGATGCAGATCACCACAGGCCCAGGCGAGTGGGGCTTCATCAAGCACCGGACTGTCCGGCAATGCGTCATAGAAGAGATGGCAAGTTCCGCGCAGAAAGACAAATAGATTCTCGTCCATCTTGCGGTACTTTATGGCAAGCAAGCGCGAATCGCGGCCGGCATCGCGCCGCATTATCCGTTCGGCCAGGCTTTCTGGCGATGGTGCAATATCGCTCATATCCCAGACAACAAGCAGTGAGGCGGCTATGGTAGCAAAGGAAACCGCACAGTGCGAACCTCGGGGTCGGCCAAAGGGCCCTCCGCATGAACGCCCTATCCAACCGGGCAACGAAGCCTTAGCTGAACGACTGGCAAGCTCGGAGGTTTTTTGTTAATTTTTGTCCAATTCAGCGTGAGATCCGTCATGAAGTATTGCAGTCAATGTGGTGAGGAGCTCAGCCTTCACATCCCGCCTGGAGACAACTATCTCCGTCACGTGTGCACGGTCTGCGGGAAGGTCCATTACGAGAACCCCAAGATGGTGGTGGGCTGCATTCCGGAATGGGGAGACCAGATCCTGCTTTGTCGCCGCGCAATCGAACCCCGCTACGGCTTGTGGACCCTGCCGGCGGGATTCATGGAAAACGGCGAGACGACGGCCGAAGGGGCCGCCCGGGAAACACACGAGGAAGCCGGTGCACGCATAGAAATAGGGCCCTTGTACACCTTGTTCAATCTGCCCCACATCGATCAGGTATATCTCATGTTCCGCGCGCGATTGCTTGATCTTGATTTCCAGCCAGGCCATGAGACCTTGGAGGCGAAATTGTTTGCCGAGCAGGAAATCCCCTGGGAACAGTTGGCTTTTCGCAGCATCAAAGCCACGCTGGAAATGTACTTCAGCGACCGGGCAAAGGGTGCCTTCAGCTTCCATTTCGGAGACATTCGGTCGCCCAACCGGTAGGACGTCAAGCGCTAAGCAACTTTTTCCACGGGCTCGCGGGCCAGAACCTCAAGGCCCGAGCGTATCCAATCGCCATGCTCCTCCACTGCCGCGCCAAGCAGCAGACGGTAAGCCAGATTCCCTCCATAGAGCTTCAGCTCCAATCCCTCGTCGAATACTGATCTGGGCAATAACAGGTTGCTGAGCCCTTCACGCGTATCCAGCAAGGGCATGAACACCATGCGCGTCGGAACTTGATCAGGTTGCTCCGGCGAGGCGCAGCACACCCCGATCGGATGGCGGCTCAGGCACTGAGCGCCCACCAGCATCTTGCCGTCTTCGCTGCGGTTCCAGCGCACCACCAGGAGTTGCCAGTTGTTGGCGGCCGGCTCTTCGCTGACCAGCAGCAGTTCGCCCAGTGCCAGGGGCGTTCCCTCCTCTGCCACAAAACCCATGCCCTCCTTGCTCACGTCCTTTGACAGCCAGGGTTCAAGCGTCGGCTTCGTCCCGGCCGACCGCTGCGAGTCTAGGATCGCCAGTATCGCCTCCATTCCAACCGCCACCCAGTAACGCCTGCCGGATTCGGTTCTCGGACTGCCGCGCCGCACACCCCCGCGCTCGATGATGCCTGCCAATTGCCTGGAGAAGTAGCGGGCCTGGTCGGTGGGCAAGGCATCTTGTGCCTGTTCGATCTGATCGCAGAGGCGGCCAACATCGAGATAGCGCAGCCGATTGCCCGGCACCCACCCGTCATCCAACTTGAACGCTCCCTGACCAGTGGTCAAGTCCACCGCATGGCTGGGCCCCTGCGCGGATGGGCGCATGCCGGGCAGCGGAAGCGCGGGGAGGCTTTCCAGTATTTGTGCCGCCAGTTCAATATCAGCCGGCTTCAATCCCGCCGGATGGGCCAGATCCATCAGCAGGGCCAAGCTATATTCGCGTGCGCAGCTGGTCTTCTGCCCATTTTCCTCAATCTCCACCTCGGCGACTTGAGCCCGTTCGGCCAAGCGGTAGATCTTGTTCAGGCGGCGCCAGCTGAACACGGTGGGCATTTGCCCCTGGTGATAGCCCCAGCGGAAGCTCAACGCCGTGTAGCGAATACTCTTCATGGCAAGAACCGCCAGCCAGGACTTGAGCGTGTCTCTCGCTGGCCGCTTGACCGCCTGCTTGAGCAAATTCACATGCGCCAGGGCCAGTTGCGCCCAGAACAGATGGCACTCGCGCCACAAGACCTGCCGGGCCAATTTGAGAATCTCCTGATTGCGCAGGTATTGTTCAATAACCTTATGCTGCAGCGGCAGACCTTCCTGCTCCAGCACGCGCAACGCCTTGATACGCTCCAGCGACGGCGCCTCCATCGCCCCGTTAAACCGCTCCAGCCCGTCCACCAAGGCATGATGGGCTTCGTAATCCGATGGCTTGCGATCTGCGGGCCGGTTTCGGGTCGTCGACTTCGACCCATTGAGGCCCTTCCGGCCCGAAGCTGACCGGCGGCGAGCAATGAATTTCAGCATTTCAAATGATTCAGGCATGGCACACGATTAGGCCCAACACGCTGCTGAACCAGCAACATCCATGCCGTTGGCATCGTTCTCGATCCAGGCCGCGTTTCCACGGCTTCACCGCCAGCCTCGCGCCTCAGAGGCCTTGCGGCCGCGTGCTATCGACGAATTTATGACAACCGCTGTGGAAAGCATGGATGATCAGTTCGCGGATCTTCCGCTTTGCCGCCGACATCGTCGGCATGGCCTGCCGCGGATAGAATCCACCTTTCGCTGAGTTGCGTTGGCGTGGCAGAGTGGTTCATCAGACCACGCCGGCGACGCCGCAGTGCAGGCTAACTTGCCGCAGCCGAACCAAGCGCAGCAGCGCGTAGCGCGGCCGGATCCAAAACCGGCATAATTCAGTCTTTCCCGGAGGTACAAAGCGACGGCCGAAGCTAGAACTGGCAGGGTTGATACCTCAAGAGGATACGGAGGTGTGGCAGAGTGGTTGAATGCACCGGTCTTGGTGCCAAGGAGCAGAGCGACTGCACCAGCGAAGGCTAACTTGCGATAGCAAGTTAAGGCGCGAAGCGACGGCCGTAGCTAAAACCGGCAGGGTTGATACCTCAAGAGGGTACGGAGGTGTGGCAGAGTGGTTGAATGCACCGGTCTTGGTGCCAAGGAGCAAAGCGACTGCACCAGCGAAGGCTAACTTGCGATAGCAAGTTAAGGCGCGAAGCGACGGCCGTAGCTAAGACCGGCAGGGTTGATACCTCAAGAGGATACGGAGGCGTGGCAGAGTGGTTGAATGCACCGGTCTTGAAAACCGGCAGTGGCGCAAGCCACTCGTGAGTTCGAATCTCACCGCCTCCGCCAAACGGGACATTATCGCGCGCCAGCGAGCGCATTGTGAGCGTGACGAGATATAGCTGGCCCGCAGTAGCTTCACTGATATACCCAGTCCCCAAAGTCGCCGACCTGCAGAGTATCCAAAGGCACCTACTGGCCTTTCTCAAATCACTGGGGAACGGCGACGTGAAAGAAAGTACAACCATGATTGCTCGGTAGCGTTGAGAAAGGCGACATCATCATGCTTTCCGGTTAGAGCGATCACCTTCGCAGAACCCTCATCTTCTTTCTCGGTCTATTTGAACCGCATGGCCTTTCCTTGGTGAAATAAAGACGTCGCCTAACCTCATCATTGCAGGGGACGTTTCGCCACCGCCCACATCACGCGATAACGATGCTCATAAGAGCCAAGTCCGCCCCAGTCACAATCGATGAATACTTGGTGTTAGCGCCGGAAGGTGTCAGGCCAATCCTGGCTAGAATCAGACAGGTCGTCGCCGAAGCTGTCCCGTCAGCGACAGAATGCATCAGCCACAAAATGCCCGCATTCCGCCTCACCAAGATATTTCTCTACTTCACTTCGTTCAAGGAACAGGTGGGTCTGTACCCACCAGTTAGCGGCAGACCCGCGCTAGAGCGTAAGGTGGCACGCTACGGGGGAGAAAAAGGCAATCTTCGGTTTCCGCTGAAAGAGCCTATGCCCTACGAACTTATTGGCGAAGTCGCCAAAGCGCTGGCGCGCAAGGGTCAAAGATAACGCCCGCAATCATGCCCGCCGGAAAAAGCGAAGACTCGCAATCGTGCTGAGCAGACTGGCCTTATGGGCCGAATTGAATTCGCAATAAAGACACGGCCCCGCCTGTCGACCTGGTGACAATTTCCAAGTCATCGACCTTGTCTGCACCTGAACACCGAAGGTCCAGAATCCGCAACCTCACTGCGGCGCTGCCTGTAATGATTGCGGCGTCGCGATCGCGTCGATCTTGTATTCTTGCAAAGGGTTCACCGATCCGTTGATCCCTAAATCGTTGAACTGTGTCCTGTCGCCGGGGGTCGACTGTCCTGGTTGGCGGCCCGGAACTCCAGGAACCACTGCCACCGGTCGCAATGCACGCTCGCCCCCAAGCGGGGCGGGCTTGCCCTGGCCGCGGAAGGCAAGGTTTTCCGACTTGCGCAACTCGGGCAGCCAATCCACCGGCATGGCAAAGTTGAGATTCTGCCCGCCGGCCAGGAAGAAGGTCGTGATACCCACCAGCCGGCCCTCGCTGTCGAACAGACCGCCGCCACTGGAACCGGGGGATATGGGCGCGGTGGTTTGAATGATCGGAAGACCTTCGCCGCCTCGCAGTTGCGAGACCAAGCCGTTACTTAGGGAAAGCTCCAGTCCTTCGGGTGCGCCAATCGCATAGACCGGGGTTCCGACCCTCAGCTTGGTGGCTACGCCCAGCACCACGGGCTGCCCCGCCAGATCGCGCACGCGCAGCAGGCAGAGATCGTGCTGCCTGAGCCGGGCAGTAAGAATGGCCGCATGGTCCAAACCCTGATGGCGCACCAGAAGAAACCTGCCCTTTTCTGCCACATGGCAATTCGTGATCACCTCATTTCTTGTCACCACGACGCCGCTGCCGATCATGGTGAGCTTGTTGTCATTTTCATCCAGCACCTTGATCGCCACCACGCTCTTCGAAGCAATCTCAAACACTTCTTCAGGAGTCTTGGCAAACAACAGGGCGGGGGTGCTGGCAAGCAGCGCGATGATGAAGCGGATTGTCATTTGATCACCTCCCACTTCTTATTGTCCTCCTCTACGGTAGCCCAAATACAGGGGCAATGCCAGGATGGGCATTGCGGAAGAATAGAAACCGTGAACCCGACAGACCAGAACCTGATCCCCTCCCCGCGCAGGTTTTTGTGCCAGAATAGCCGCTGAAATTAATGAGATGGCGCGCTGCTATCCGTATCACTTCACCCTTCCCATGTGGTTTGGGTTGCGGAGGAAGGATTGAAAGATCCACCACCAGCTCATGATGTCGCAACCTGACCACGCCTGAATCCATACATTGTCACGTACCGTCTTGACGCAACAGCTCAGCACCAGGAGGCACAACCGCGACAGCGCAGGCATGGCGTACGTGTATCCGGTGGTGTCGCGCCGGGCCGGCGGCGTGTCGGTGGGTATCAATCTCAACCCCAACAACGCGTGCAACTGGGCCTGCATTTATTGCCAGGTGCCGGATCTGGTTCGGGGCAGCGGGCCAGCGCTCGACTTGGTCTTGCTGGAATCTGAACTGCGTGCATTGCTGACCGATATTTTGCACGGCGACTTCATGCGGATCCATGTGCCGAAAGAAGCAAGGCGCCTGAATGACATTGCGCTATCCGGCAACGGAGAACCCACCAGCAGCCGACAGTTTCCCGAGGTCATCGATCTGATTGGCCGGATAAAAACGGAGTTTGATCTGACGGGCAAGGTCAAGCTGGTGCTGATCAGCAACGGCAGTCTGGCAGACCGGGCCCGTGTCCAGGCCGGCCTGAGAAAAATGGCCGAACTGGACGGCGAAGTGTGGTTCAAGGTCGACAGCGCGACAGCCCAGGGATTGCGCAGCATCAATCAAACCCGTGTCTCACCGGACAAGGTTTTCGAGCGGCTCAAAATTGCCGCCGCCCTGTGCCCGACATGGCTGCAAACCTGCATGTTCGCTCGTGATGGCCAGCCTCCAAGCGAAGTCGAGCAGGATGCCTATCTGGCTTTTGTGCGCCGGATTAAAGCCGCCGCGCTGCCGGTCAAGGGCGTCTTGCTCTATGGGCTCGCGCGCCCTTCCATGCAGCCGGATGCGGGTCGGCTTGCCGCCCTGAGTCCCGACTGGCTTGAGTACTTTGCCGGACGAATCCGCAAGGCGGGCCTGACCTGCAAGGTAAACGCATGATTTACGGCGTAGGCACGGACCTGGTGATGATCAAGCGCATGGAGCTATCCCTGGCGAGGTTTGGCGAGCATTTTGCCGACCGCTTGTTGGCGCAGTCGGAGCACGGCGATTTTTTTGCCAGCCGCAATCCGGCCCGCTTTCTGTCGAAGCGCTTTGCCGCCAAGGAAGCTCTGGCCAAGGCCACCGGCACGGGCCTGCGCCATCCCGTCGGGCTGCGTTCAATCGCCATCGTCCACACCCCGCTGGGCCGGCCGGAATTCGTTTTTTCGGCGGAGCTTGACGCCTGGCTCAAGGCTCGCGGCATCCATCACGCCCACCTGTCCATCAGCGACGAACAGCACTACGCGCTGGCCTATGTGATACTTGAACACTAACCGGAACTGACTGGATCATAAATGAGCCTGGGCCCTCTGATGCTCGATGTGCGCGGCACCTGCCTCACGGACGAGGATCGTCAGCGCCTGTCTCACCCTTTGGTCGGCGGGGTCATTCTGTTTTCGCGCAATTACCGGAACCCCGATCAGCTCGAGCAGCTATGCGCAGAAATCCACGCGCTCAAGTTCCCCTCCCTGTTGATCGCCGCCGACCAGGAGGGCGGCCGGGTGCAGCGCTTCAGGGATGGCTTCACCGGGCTTCCTGCGATGCGCCGGTTGGGCGAAGTCTGGGATCAGCACCCGCACCGGGCCCGCGAACTTGCCAGGGATACGGGCTTTGTCCTGGGGGCGGAGCTGCGCGCGCGCGGTGTCGATCTGAGTTTCACCCCGGTGCTGGATCTGGACTATGGCAGTTCCACGGTGATCGGCGACCGCGCCTTGCATCGCGATCCGCAGGCCGTCATCGAACTTGCCCATGCGCTGATGAGCGGGCTGAAAGACGCTGGCATGGGCGCCTGCGGCAAGCATTTTCCTGGCCACGGTTTCATCCCCGCCGATTCCCACCTGGCCCTGCCGGTTGATGATCGCGAGTACGCCGATCTGGAACTGGCCGATATGCACCCCTTCCAGGCTCTGATCGATTTCGGGCTGCCTGCCATGATGCCAGCCCATGTCGTGTACCCGAAAGTCGATTCCCGCCCCGCCGGGTTCTCTCCGGTGTGGCTTAAACAAATCCTGCGCCGGGATATGGGATTTGACGGCATGATTTTCAGCGACGACTTGTGCATGGAAGGCGCGGCAGTTGCCGGGAGCATGACCGAACGGGTAAGCGCCGCACTGGATGCCGGCTGCGACATGGCGCTGATCTGCAACCGGCCGGACCTGGCAGATGAGACTTTGGCCGGGTTCAAACATGACTGGTCAGCCGCCAGCCGGGCCCGGCTGTCCCGTCTGCATGGCCGTCCCCACCCCCCGACTTATGCTCAGTTGCTGGAGCAGACCGAATTTACCCGGGCGCGGCACGCCATCGCCGGGCTGGGCATGGACAGTGCCGATCTGGCCTTGGGCAGCGATCCGACCGATTACTCCGGCTGCGCAAAATCATGAACGCTCGACACAGCCACCCCAACCAAGACCATCCCGGCCATGGCCAGGCCCACCCCCACGCTGATCATCATGATCATGGCCACCACTCGTTCGGCTGGGCCCTGCTATTCACCCTGGGATTTGCCGGAGTGGAAGTTTGGGCCGGCCTGTGGGCCCACTCCCTGGCCCTGGTTTCCGATGCCGGCCACATGCTGACTGACAGCCTGTCCCTGGGATTGGCGGGATTCGCCGCCTGGCTGTCGCGCCGCCCGCCTTCCGCCCGGCATTCCTATGGACTGGCGCGCGCTGAAATCATGGCCGCCCTGGTCAACAGCTTGCTGATGTTGGCGTTGGTCACGTTCATTATTTATGAAGCCTGGCAGCGCCTCGCCCAACCCCGGCCGGTTCAGGGCACGGCGGTTTTTGTCGTCGCGCTTATCGGCCTGGGGGTAAATCTCGTGGTGGGTTGGCTGCTGATGAGAGGCGAAGACAGCCTCAACCGCCGAGCCGCCCTGCTCCATGTGGTCGGCGATGCCCTGGGCTCGGTGGCGGCCTTGGCAGCCGGCGTGGTCATCGTGTTCACCGGGTGGACGCCCATCGACCCAATCCTTTCAATCTTCATTTCCCTGCTGATCCTGGCCTCCACCCTCGACCTCCTACGCCGCACCCTGCATGTGCTGATGGAGGGCGTGCCGGCCCACATCGATCTGAATGCGGTGGGTTACAGGCTGGCTCAACTCGAGCACGTTGTTCAGGTCCACGACCTGCATATCTGGACCTTGGCCAGCGGCAAGATCGCCCTGTCGGCCCACATGGATGTAAGAGACTTAAGCAGCTGGTCGCACATTCTGGCCGCCGCCGGGGAAGTGCTGAGCCGGGAGTTCGGCATCGGCCACATCACCCTCCAACCGGAAGTCATACGGGCGACGCCCATCACCCTGCACGCAAGCCGTCCAGACCATCCCCGCCGCAACCATGCTCACTGATTGCCGGGCCTGTGTCCGGCTGGCGCACTTTCTCGACGAGGTCAAGCGCGCAAACCCAGGCTATCACTGCAAGCCGGTGCCACCTTTTGGCGATGCGCATCCCAGGCTGCTGATCGTCGGCTTGGCGCCCGGCATGCATGGCGCCAACCGCAGCGGCCGCCCCTTCACCGGCGACCACGCCGGGATTCTTTTGTACGAGACCCTGCATGAATTCGGCTTTGGCAGCCGGCCGCAATCCCTGAGCGTCGACGACGGGCTGGTGCTGGCCAACTGCCGCATCACCAACGCAGTCAAGTGCCTGCCCCCGGCCAATAAACCCGAAGGCGCGGAGATCAGACAGTGCAATAGCTACCTCAAGGCCGAGCTAGAAAGCCTGGCCGATGACGCCGCCATCCTGGCGCTGGGCAGCGTGGCCCACGCCGCCATCCTCATGGCCCTGGGCTTGAAAGCCAAGGACCATCCGTTCGGCCACGGTTCCGTTCATTTGCTTCACCCCTCTCTCCCTTTCAGGGGGAGCGGGACCCAGCGTGAGGGTGCATTCCGCCTCTACGATTCCTACCACTGCTCCCGCTACAATACCCAGACGAAACGGCTTACTCCCGACATGTTCCGCGCCGTGTTTTCCCACATCAAGCAAGATATGGAGGAATAAAGCATGCCTGTCGTCACGATCAAGCTCGCCGGCAAACTCAGCCGCGAGCAAAAGAAGAAAATCGCCGAGGAAATCACCGCCACCCTGGAACGCCACGCCGACAAGCCCGCCAGCTACACGTATGTTGCCTTCGAGGAACTGCCCTCTGAGAACTGGGCGATCGCCGGGGTGCTGCTCGACGAGGACGATTGATACTTGAACAAGGATGAGAGGAACTCCCTTATCACACGTTCAAACCAAGTCCAATCATTGGTTCGCACACATTCATCGCCGCACTTCCGGTGCCTGACTTGGTCGGAGGGACCAGTTAGCGCATCCCATCTCATGCCAGGATGCACGGCAACTCAGGAAGATTGGTGCCGAATCAAGCGCGGTAACCGACCCGCAGGAACAGCGGCCATTCAAGCCGACGTGCTCCACCGTCCGGGCCATCGCGCCGCGACCCTTGCGGGCTCCAATGCAAGGCAAGTTCCGCCTCCAACTCGGTTAAGGGATTGGTCCCGATAGCAGCGATGTAGCGCTTCACCGCGGACCAAGTGGCAAGGTAGGCGATCAGGCGCGGCAGGTTCCAGCTGACTTCAATGGCAAAGCTCGGCGCAGGCACTTCATCGAAGGGGAATGCCAGGCTGCGGTAGCGGTCATCAACCAGCGTCCGTTCCGGCGGCCAGTAGGGGCCGATAGTGTGCGCATAGAAATGGGCCAGGGCCTGATCCATCGGCTCCGGAAGGATGGGGGGGCCATATCCCCACAATGCAATGACGCCACCGGGATGCAGCACGCGCCGCGCCTCGGCATAGAAGCGCTCCAGGTCAAACCAGTGCACCGCCTGAGCGACCGCGATCAAGTCCACGCTGATGGTTTTGAGGCCGCTTGCTTCCGCGGCTGCAACTCGGTACTCGACGCCGGGTAAATGCTTCGCTGCCTCGATTTGTTGGGCGCTGGCATCGGTGGCGATTACCTGCTTGAAATGATGGGCCAGTTCAAGGGCTGCTTGGCCATTGCCGGTGGCGCAGTCCCAGGCGAGTTCCCGTCTCCTGCACAGGCCAGCCAACCAAGCAAACAAGGCGGGCGGATAGTTGGGACGAAACGCCGCGTAATCCGGCGAGCCGGTGGAGAAATGGTCCTTGAAGGTCAAGGCTTTGCCGGCCGCCAGCTCAGGCGCAGGTCGCCACCCACTTGACGGCTGTCCACCAAGTGCCAAGCCGGGCGCTGCGCCATGTCAGTGGGTTCGGCAAGCCTGAACAGGCCGCGGGCCGCATCGCCCAGCAGCACCGGAGCGACATACTGCACCCACTCGTCCACCAGTCCGCCGG
>DASQBT010000244.1:0-2039 GCA_035635075.1 Thiobacillaceae bacterium
TCGCGGGCAGCTTCGGGTTACCCGCCAAACACGACCGGCACAATACCCGTGTCCTGGCCCGCTTTGGGCGCGAACGCCAGCCGCATCCCTGGCAGCCCCCCGCATCGTTCTCTCCGCATCTGCACGCCCTGCTCAAGCGCCTAGAGGCTGTCGAGCAAAATCTGAAACGGAAACTGAACCGTCAAGAACATGCTGAGGCGGGTCAGGTTCCAGCAGCGGTGCACGCGTCGTTAACGCGGGTTATCACCGCCCTTGAGTAGGAACGTGACCGGTTACGCCGCGGCATTGAGGAGCACATCCAGCAACATCCTGCCTTGCAGGCCGAGCGCGCGCGCTCGGAATCCATGCCCGGCATTGGCTCCGCCAACTCGGCGCTCCTGGTGGCCCTGTTTCAAGGCGGTCAGCGCTTTACCAGTGCCGCACAAGCCGCCGCCTATGTCGGTCTAATCCCGACCACCTATGAATCGGGCACGAGCGTGCGCAAACCACCTCATCTCAGTTTGAGGGGGATGCCAAGATGAGCAAAAAAGTCTTTGCAGGTTTGGCTGCTGTTGCCATTTTTGCGGCGATTGGTCTTGCAGCAAAAATATCTGGACCGGCCTCACCAGCCTATGCGACTGAAAAGAAGTCACTCAACAATGGCAATACTTACGTGGGCTCGGAAGTCTGCAAAACCTGTCATCTCGAACATCACGATGCTTGGAAGAAGACCCTGCACAGCCGCATGCTGGTTGATGTAACTGTCAATCAGGACGCCATCGTCGCTGACCTTAATCCCGAGAAGATTCGCGCCGACCTGAAGAAGATTGAAAAACTCAAGGTGCCAGCGGATCAGATCTACATCCCTAAGAAGGAGGAAATCAAATATACGATTGGTAGCGCTTGGAAGCAGCGCTACATTGTCGAGCGCAACGGCAAATATTTCATTGCTCCCGTTCAGTACAACGTTGATTCCGGGCGTTGGGTGAATTACAACGAAGGTGACTGGGAAAAGCGTCCTTGGATGGAAGGCTGTGCCGGTTGCCATGCAACAGGTGTCAGCCTAGAAAAGAGCAAGTTCGTCGAACCCGGCGTCGGTTGCGAAGCCTGCCACGGCCCAGGTTCTGTGCATGCCGCATTGCCCCCTAAAGCGATATACGAAAAACGCGCAACCATCATCAATCCTGCGAAATTGACCGAGGGTGTTGCCGTGCAAATCTGCGGTTCCTGCCACAATCGCGGCAAATCGATGAAGGACCCGAAGGTGGGATGGCCCCTTGGCTATCTGCCCGGCAAAGCACTGGAAGACTTCTACACTTCGACCTCCTACGCCAGCGGCGATGACACACATGTCTATCCGGATGAGCAGTCAAAGGCCCACCATCAGCAATACATTGACTGGAAGCAGTCGACGCATGCCGATGAGCGCGTTACCTGTATTACCTGTCATTCGACCCACAAACTCGATGGTAGCAGTCGCACGACTACTCACCAGACTGAGAAGGCCGGCTCAGAACAATGCCTGACTTGCCATACGCCGATCAATCGAACGATGGCGCACTCGATTCACTCGTTCTCCAATTGTGTCGGCTGTCACATGGCGAAGATCGTCACGAGCGCCGAGTCCGGGGATCTGCATAGCCATACCTTCAAGGCACTTCTTCCCAAGGAAACACTGGCCAACAAGGCCAATCCAAATTCCTGCCAGGGTTGCCACCGCCACAAGAATGAAGATCTGGCTGCGTTGCAGGCACGCTATGACGCATTGGTAACAATGCCAGCGCCCCCAGCCCCGGCCTGCTGGCATGGCTGGTGACGGCCAAAATCGCCGACGGACTGCCGTTGTACCGGCAGCAAGCGATCTTCCGGCGGCTGGGGATCAACCTGCCCCGGCAGACGCTGGCGGTGTGGCTCATCCGGCTAGCCTGGATTTTCGCCAAAGGAATTGTACCCCTAATTTCGGCCGCTTCTAGCTGGGCATCAGGGGGCTAGCCGATCTGAAGGCGGAGCTGGCGCCCTTGCCACCACGGCACCACCGGCGTAGCGTTCAAGAGATTACT